>CACLXJ010000007.1 GCA_902610845.1 uncultured Alphaproteobacteria bacterium
TAATTTCATAGGATGAAAATTTTACCTAATAAAATAAATAAATTTTTTGACAGTATCTTGTCAAAACTATTTGTTCCAAAAAAAGATAGAAATTTACTTATAAAATCACTTTTAGATTCTTCCATTAGAGGTGTCGATAGTCACGGTATTAGATTATTTTCTCATTATGTAAAATGTATTGAGAATGGAAGAATAAAAGCAAAACCTAAAATGAAACTGATAAAAAAAAACAGAGGTGTAGCTGTCTATGATGCTGATGATGGCTTAGGGCATGTTGCAGCTTTAAAGGCATCAGCAATAGTATCATCTATGGCAAAGAAGAATGGAATTGCTTCAATTGGCATAATAAACTCCTCACACTATGGCGCTGCAGGTGTATATTCTATGGAAATTGCACAAAATGACTGTGTTGGTTTTTCATTTACACACTCCGATGCATTTGCCATTCCTTACAATGGAAAAAATCCATTTCATGGAACTAACCCTTATTCATTTACAACACCAATAAACAAAAAAGACTTTATACATGCAGATTTTTCTTCAACTTCGATAGCCTGGAATAAAGTAATGAGAGCTAGAGCAAATTCTACTAAATTAAATTCTGAGATTGCACTTGATAAATCCGGCAACTATACAACGAACCCTTACAATGCTGTTTCTTTGGCTCCTCTTGGAGGTAAGGAATATGGATATAAGGGTTTTGGATTATCCTCCTCTGTAGAAATAATGTGTGGACCACTTATAGGAATGGCTCATGGATACCGTTTATTATCAATGATTGGACCAGATTTTAGTACACCAAGAAAATTAGGACATTTCTTAATTGCCATTTCATTAGATGCTTTTACTACTAAAAAACAATATTTTAAGGGTATGCAAAACTATATGAGTGATCTAAAAAAACAAAAGTCAAAAAAAAATAATAATCCAATATTATATCCAGGCGAAAAAGAAAAAATAACTTCTAAGAAAAGATTTAAATCAGGTATTCCAATAGATAAGGAATTAAAAACTGATTTTTTATATCTAGCAGATAAATACGAAATAAAAATTAATTTATAGCTTTTATTACACCTTTAAGTTGGTCCAACCCCTTCATTCTGCCTAATAAAGAATACCCAGGTATGATTGAATTAAATTGGTCATGAAGTATTGTATGCCCATGGTCAGGCCTCATAGGAATTTGTTTAATAGGGTGATTATTATTTTTTCTTTTCTTTTCCTCTTTTAATATTGCTTTGATAATTGATACCATGTCTAGACTCCCATTAAGATGGTCATCTTCATAAAAATCAAGAGATTTTGGAATATATCTTATATTTCTTAAATGAATAAAATTAATATAAGAACCGTATTTTTTAATTATATTTACTAAATTATTTTTTTTGTTAACACCAAGAGAACCTGTACAAAAAGTTAAACCAACATTCGTATCTTTTTTTATATTCACTATAAAATTAATATCTTTCTCATTAGAAACAATTCTAGGTAACCCATAAACATTATACGGAGGATCATCTGGATGAATATTATAATGGATATTATATTTTTTTATGATTGGATAAATTTCTTCTATAAAATCTTTTAAGTTATTTTGTAAATCACTATGGTCCAATTCTTCAAATTGATCAATTTCATAATTTAAATCTTTTATTGTATACTTTCTATCATTTGCAGCTAACCCACCAAGTAAAGACAGCTTAAGTTTTTTTAAATCACTAGAATTCATTTTTTGTAATATTTTTTTTGAATTATATATATCTTTGGATGAATACCTCTTTTTTGCAGTTTTAGATTTCAAAATAAAATTTTCAAATGCACAGACATGAAGGTGATTATATTTGAGAGCTAAAGCACCATTTGGAAGTTGATGATTTAAATCTGTTCTCACCCAATCAATTAAAGGCATAAAATTATAACAAATATTTTTAATATTATTCTTTCCTAAATTTACCAAAGACTCTTTATATTGATCTATGTAATATCTATACTTTCCTGATCTTTTTTTTATATCATTATGAACAGGTAGACTTTCAACAACACTCCAAGTTAATTTTTTATTTTTACTAATGTTGAAACTTTCAATAAATTTTTTTCTTTTCTTAATTTCGATTGAGCTCCATTTATCACCATATTTTATTTGCGCTAGTGATGATACAATTCCTTCGACTCCAATTTGTCGAATTTGATCTAATTGTGAAGGATCATTATGACCAAACCATCTAAATGAATACAGCATGCGACAATAGTATAATTAATATAAAGATAAATAAATAGTTATTTATTTTTAGTTGATTTAATATTAATCTTATTATTAAATAAATTTTAAGGAGGAATGATGAAAAAATTTATAACATTAATAGTTTCTTTTTTCGCTTTAATATCATCACCTGTTTTTGCAGGCGGTCATGGTGTTACTAAAGTAGCTCTAGTTCCAGGTGGCCCGCACCCTTATTTTGCTGCGTGGGAACAAGCTGGATTAGATGCTGTAAAAGATTTTGGATTAGGTAAAGCTGATTACAGAGTCCCTGCAGAGTGGGATCTTAGTCAACAAAATGAACTAATTGAAAGTTTAGTTGGTCAAGGTTACAACGCAGTTCTCGTGTTCCCTGGTGATGCAGTTGGAACAAATAAAATTTTAGGTGAACTTGATGATGCTGGTGTACCTACTGCTGCTTTAGCAGGTTGTGTAGAACAGCCAACTCAAGCTAAGTTTTGCTTTGGAACTGATACAGGTCACTCAGCTTATCTTGGTACTAAAGAATTAATTAAAGCACTTGGTGGAAAAGGTAAAATTGCCCACTTCACTGGCTTCCTAGTTGATCCTAATACAACACTAAGAATTAATGCTGTTGAACAAGCTGTTTCAGAAGCAGGTGGTGGAGTTGAAATTATACAAGTAATTGCAGATATTGATGCTTACGAACCAGCTGATGAAAAAATCAATGCTTTTATGGCAGCTCAAGGTGGTGAAGTTGATGGTATTGTTACTACAGCATGGGTTCCAGCTGTTGTAGCTGCTCAAGCTTTAACTAACATGGGTGATAAAAGAATTAAAATGGTTGGAATTGATCATGATGAAGTAGTTTTAAAAGCTATTAAAGATGGTTTTGTACATGGAACAATGTTGCAAAATCCATATGGTCAAGGATACATTGGTTCTTATGTAATGGATAAAGTTAGACAAGGCTGTGAATTTAAATCAGATGCACCTTGGAAATCCACTGCACAAACTGATCAATTTATTGACTCTGGAACAGTATTTGTAGACATCAGTGATGTTGATACTTACGTAATGGCTATGAGAGGAATTTCATTAGAAATCCTTGAAACATTTGATAGCACTTACTTAAACTGCCCAAGTTAAAAAAATTAATAGGGGGCTTAAAGGCCCCCTTTTTTCTATGAATTTCAAAATACCTAATTTTGTAAAAACAAATCAATTTGGTTTGTTGTGTCTTGTAATTATTTTTATTTGTATTTTTTCATTCTCTACTGATGGTTTTACATCAAGGTTTAATATTTATGCATTATCTAGAGTAGTAGCATTAGATATTATGATAGGCCTTGCAATGATGGTTGTCATTTTAACTGGAGGATTAAATTTATCTTTAGGTGCATTAGGTGTTTCAGCAGCAATGTTTGGAGGTTGGTGCATGGAGAGTATGGGTATACCAATTTCAATTTCAATAATTCTAGTTTTAGCTTTTGGGTCATTCTTAGGTTGGATTAATGGTTTTGTAACTGTAAGAACAGGTGTTCATAGTTTTATAGTGACTTTAGCAACTATGAGTATTTATTTTGGTTTTATGACTCTTCTTACAGAAGCAGAAGCATTTAGAAAACTACCTGAAATTTTTACAGATTTTGGAAGTTTAAAACTTTTTAATAAATATATCTCTCCACTTTTAATAATAAGTGTCTTAACTTGTTTTATTCTTTATTATGTATTTAAATATACTGATATTGGCAGAAAACTAATTGCAGCTGGAGCAAATCCTGATGCAGCAGAGCTATCAGGTATTTCAGTTGATAGAATGTTTATTTATTGCCACATGCTATCTGGATTTTTAGCAGCTTTAGCAGGAATAATGTTAACAGCAAGAATTGGTGCTGCAATTCCTTCTATGGCAGGTCATTTAGGTTTTGATTGGTTGTTACCAGCATTCTTAGCACCAGTTTTAGGAGGCACACTTTTATCTGGAGGAAAAGTAACAGTTTTTGGAACTATGCTTGGAGCTATACTTGTTACTTTAATTAATAATGGATTATATCTTATTGATGTTGGAGAATTTTGGGTAAGATTTTTTCTTGGAATGATTTTATTAGGAGCAGTTTTATTAGACAGAGCTAGAGAATATTTCACAGTTAAAAATTCAATTGTATCATGAGTAATCTACTTAAAAAAGATTGGTTTGGACTTGGCTTAGTTATAATACTTGGTTCAATTTTAATTTCATTTTTTAAGCCAGCATTTATCTCTCCATTCAATTTATATGTTTTAATGCTGAGTGTAAGTCTTATGCTAGTTGTTGCTATGTCTCAGATGATAATAATTGCTATTGGTCAAATGAATTTGTCTGTTGGAGCTATTGGTGGCTTAGTTGCTATTTCCTTTACCGGTTTAATGGAAGTTTATTCCATGTCTATATTACCTGCTATGTTAATTGGATTATTAATAGGATTAGCTTGTGGTTTTATTAATGGATATATAACTGTTAAAACAGGCATTTCTGCTTTTATTATTACACTGGCAACACTCTATATTTTTAAAGGAATGAATTTAGGTATAACAGAAGCACAACCTTTTTATGAAATTCCTGATGCTGTTAAATTTTTTGGAAATGCTAAAATTCTTGGACCAATTCCATATCTAGTAATAATTCCAATAATTATAACCATTTTGATGTGGATTTTAATGAATAGAACATCACTTGGAAGATACATGTTAGCTTATGGGAATAATGTTCAATCATCTGAACTTATAGGAATATCTTCAACCAAAATAGTTATTTATGCTCATGTTATATCAGGTCTTTTAGCTGCAATAGGAGGGATGTTGGTGGTGTGCAGATTGCAACTTGGAACACCTAATATTGGTGACTCGTGGCTATTACCATCTTTTGCAGCTCCTGTTATTGGAGGCGCAATTTTAGCAGGTGGAAAAGTTGATGTCATAGCAACTGCTTTTGGAGTCATTCTAGTTTCAATAATTTCACAAGCTTTAGTAATTTTTAAAATTGATCCATTTTTTGTACAAATATTTCTAGGTTTTATGATTTTATTAGCTGTCTTTATAAATAGATATAGAGAGTATAGAGAAGAAAGAAGAACAAAGGTGTTTTCTTATGAGTGATAATATACTCGAACTTAAAAAAATCACAAAAAATTTTCCCGGTGTTAAAGCATTAGATAATGCAAACTTTAGTCTTAAAAAAAAATCAATCCATGCTTTACTTGGTGAAAATGGAGCAGGTAAATCTACATTAATTAAAATAATTACAGGTGTTTATAATCAAAATGAAGGTGAACTATTTTTGAACAATAAAGCACAAACTTTTAATTCACCTAATGAAGCAATGAATTCAGGAATTTCAGTTGTTCACCAAGAAAGAAATCTTATTAGAAGATTCTCAGTTGGTGAAAATTTAATGTTAACTAATCTACCTAAAAATAACTTAGGATTAATAGATTATAACGCAGTAGCTAAAGAGTCAAAAAAATGGCTTAATATTATGGAATTAGACATCGATCCAAACACAATAGTTTCAGATTTAACTGTGGCAAAAATGCAATTATGCGAAATAGCAAAAGCTCTTTCATTAGAATCAAAAATATTATTACTAGATGAACCAACATCATCGTTATCACCTCAGGATACAAAAAACTTGTTTGTATTACTTAAGAGACTGGTTGCTGAGCAAGACGTAAGTATTGTTTTTGTAAGTCATAAACTTGAAGAAGTTTTTGAGATCTGTGATGAAGTTACTGTTTTAAGAGATGGTAAAAATGCATGTGAGTCAGAACAAATTACAAATCTTAATAGACAACAATTAGTAAAATTAATGATTGGTAGGGATGAGCAAATAATTAATTCAAAAAAAGAAGTAAATTTTGAAGATAAAAATTTATTAAATTTACAATCTATAAACACTGATTTAGGCCATAAAGACATCAATTTAAATCTTAAAAAGGGTGAAATTCTTGGTTTATATGGCTTAGTTGGAGCTGGAAGGACAGAGCTTTTAAAATGTGTTCTAGGTTTAGAAAAAATAAATTCTGGTCAAATTTTACTTAATGATAAAGAAATAAAAATTAAATCTCCAAAAGATGCATTAGAAAAATTTAAAATTGGATACATTAGTGAAGATAGAAAAAAAGAGGGATTAATTTTAATGCATGATGTGTTATCTAATGCAGGTATAACAGTCTGGTCAAATCTTAAAAAAATACTTGCATTTTTAAATGATCAAATAGTTTACAATAAAGTCGATCCGTATGTAAAACAGCTAGAAGTAAAAACACCCTCTTATCAACAGATTGTTTCCAATCTCTCAGGAGGCAATCAGCAAAAAATAAGTGTAGCAAAGTGGTTAGCATCTGGAACTGATATACTCTTTATTGATGAACCTACTGTTGGTATCGATATAAAAACTAAATCTTATTTACATGAATTAATAATAGATCTATCATTAAAAGGTACTTCTATTATTTTGATAACAAGTGATATGCCCGAAATGATTAGTCTTGCGGATAGGATTATTACAATGAAAGATTTTAAAGTTGTAGGTGAGACAATTAACAATCATAATTATGAACAAATGAGTTCTTCAATAATGGACAATATTCATGAATAAAAGACAGCTAGGAAAAACAAATATAAATCTTACTGCTATTGGTTTTGGAGGCGCTCCCTTAGGTAACTTATTTGAAAGCTTAGATGAACGTAGTTGTTATGATATTCTAGAAAAAACGTATGAAGCTGGTGTTAATATTTATGATACATCACCACTTTATGGGTACGGTCTCAGTGAACATAGGTTAGGAAATTTCTTAAAAACAGTAGATGAAGAAAGTTACTTTTTATCAACTAAAGTTGGCAGGTATCTTACTCCAGCTAAAAAGGAAAATATAGACAGAGGAAGATTTGCAGGAAGTTTAAATTTTTCTCCAAACTTAGATTATTCTTATGATGGAGTTATGAGATCATTTGAACAATCATTATTAAGATTAGCAGTTTCAAAAGTTGATATTTGTTTAATCCATGATGTAGATCGATTTAATTTTGGAAACGAAGTTGATCACTATTTTAAATTAGCCATGGATGGAGCATACAAAGCTGTTCAGAAGCTAAAAGAAGAAAAAGTAATTAAAGCTATTGGAGTTGGAGTAAATGATTCAGATATATGCGCAAGATTTGCAAGTGCCGGAGATTTTGACTGTATGGTGTTAGCTGGGAGATATTCATTATTAGATCAAAATGCTCTTAATGATTTTTTCCCTATTGCTGAAAAAAATAATATAGGAATTATTCTTGCAGGAATTTTTAATTCAGGAATTTTAGCTAAAGGTGTTGGTGATAATATTACTTATTTTTATGATAAAATTCCAGAAGAAGTAAAACAACGATACTTTAAAATAGCAAATATTTGTAAAAAACATGACGTACCTGTTCCAGCAGCGGCAATCCAATTTTGTTACACAAATAAACTTGTTACTTCCATGATACTAGGTATGGATAGACTTGATCAAATCCAACAAAACTTAGATTTTTTAAATTTTCCTATCCCTGAAGATTTGTGGAAAGATTTACTTAACGAAAAACTAATTGATGAAAGATGTCCAATATGAAAATAATTGATATTAAAACTCAGGATATTCGTTTTCCAACATCGAAAGATAATTTGGGAACTGATGCAGTCCATGTTGATTGTGACTATTCTGCAACTTACGTCACAATACTTACTGATCAAAAAGACTTATCTGGAATCGGATTAACATTTACTATTGGAAAAGGTAATGATCTTTGCTGTACAGTCATTGAATATTTTAAAGAATTTATTATTGGAAAAGATATTGAAGAAATAGAAAGAGATATTGCATCCATATGGGAAAAAATTACTAATCATAGTCAACTTCGATGGGTAGGACCACAAAAAGGTGTTACGCATCTTGCAGCTGCAGCTTTTTTTAATGCAATATGGGACTTAATTTCTAAATATCATAAAAAACCACTTTGGAGATACATAATAGAATTAAAAACAGGAGATTTATTAGATAAACTTTCATTTTCATACATTGATGATGTTATCACTAAAGATGAAGCTGCTAAAATAATCGATCAGAAAAAAATAAATCTACCTTCAAATTTAGATGATTTAAACTCCACTATTTTCCCAGCATATACAACTGCAGCAGGATGGTTAGGTTATTCAGATGAAAAAATGAAGGGACTAGTTGAGGAAAATTTAAGTAAGGGCTGGACTCATTTTAAAATGAAAGTTGGTCAAGATATAGAAAGGGATATTCATCGCTGTAAGTTAGTAAGAGAATTAATAGGTCATGAAAATAAATTGATGGTGGATTCCAATCAAATATGGAGTGTTAATGAGACCATTGAAAATATAGGAAAGTTAAAACAATTTGATATTTTATTTTATGAAGAACCAACTAATCCCGATGATGTTTTAGGTTTTAAAAAAATTAAAGATGCGCATCCTGATGTCAATTTAGCAACTGGTGAGATGATACAAAATAAAGTTATGTTTAAACAATTTATAGAAAACAAATCTTTAGATTATTGTCAAATTGATAGCTGTAGAATTGCAAGTATTAATGAAATTTTGCCAGTTCTTTTAATAGCTAGTAAGTTTAATACTCCTGTTATTCCTCATGCAGGTGGTGTTGGTTTGTGTGAATATGTTCAACATTTGAATCTTATTAATAAATTTATAATATCTAATCATGATTTATTACTAAGTGAATACGCTGAAAGTTGTTCTGAACATTTTGAAAATCCAGCAATAATTAGAGATGGCGGATATGTTACTCCTACAAATGCTGGATACTCTGTAAAAATTAAGGATAGTTCTCTTAATGAATTTGATTATAATAATGGGATTTATTGGAATTAAATGTACGTAGATAGTCATCAACATTTTTGGAAACTTTCAAGAGGAGATTATTCATGGATGACTCCAGATATGAAAGTTTTATATAAAGATTTTTTTCCAGAAGATCTTGAACCATTAATTAAAGATAAAAATATAACCCAAACAGTCATTGTTCAAGCAGCTGATACCGTAGCAGAAACGGAATTTACATTAAGTCTAGCATCCAAGTATGATTTTATTGCAGGTGTAGTTGGTTGGGTTGATTTAGATAGTGATAAAGCTAAAGATGATATTGATAAACTCTGTGAAAGTAATTTCTTAAAAGGTTTCAGACCAATGATACATGATATTCAAGATGATGAATGGATGTTAAAAGATAATCTAGGTGAAAATTTAAAATATATGAATAATAAAAATTTATCATTTGATGCTTTAGTTAGACCAAATCATTTGAAGCATCTTATTAAATTTGTAAATAAATATGATTATCTTCCAATTGTAATTGATCACATTGCTAAACCAGTAATTGTTAATTCAGAAATTGATGAATGGAAAAAAGATATGACTGAATTGTCAAAGGCTAATAACGTTCATTGCAAATTCTCAGGAATTGTAACTGAAGTGGGCAAAGATTATAAAAAAAATCAACTAGATCCTTATATAGATTTTATTCTCAATTTATTTGGTTCAGATAAATTAATGTGGGGAAGTGATTGGCCTGTGCTAACTATGGCTGATTCATATGGAAACTGGTTTGATTTAGCTATGGATTATTGCTCTTCTTTCTCATCAGATGAAAAAAATAAAATTTTTTCATTAAATGCAAAAAATTTTTACAATCTTTAATTTTCATTTATAATTTTAATGGTGAAAAATATTTTAATAACTGGTGGTGCTGGGGGTATTGGCTTAGAAATAGTTAATTATTTTGAAAACAAAAATTTCAATATAATAATTTTAGATAAAGCTTCAAAAAAAAATTTTAAAACAAATTTTAAAAAACCAAAAAAAAACATTATTTATTTTGAGGTTGATCTTTTAAAAGTAAAAATAACTGAAAAAAAAATACAAGATATAATTTCGAAGTATAAAACTATTGATATTTTGATAAATTGTGCAGGTATCCAATATATTTCTACAGTAGAAAATTTTCCTACAAAAGAATGGAAAAAAGTTATTGATATAAATCTAACAAGTAGCTTTATAACATCTAAAACTATTATTCCTGTAATGAAAAAAAATAAATGGGGAAGAATTATTAATATTTCTTCAGTGCACGGATTAGTAGCTTCAGAAAATAAATCAGCCTATGTCGCATCTAAGCATGGTTTGATTGGATTAACAAAAGCAATTGCATTAGAGTTATCTAAAACCAAAATTACCTGTAATGCTATTAGTCCTGGATGGGTACTTACTCCTTTAGTGGAAAAACAAATAAAAAAGTTGGCATCTAAAAATAAAACTTCAGTAGAACTGGAAAAAAAGAATTTACTCTTTGAAAAACATCCTAACCAAAAATTTGTGAGTGGCAAAGAAATTGCCTCTTTGGTAAATTTCTTAATTTCTAAAGATGCCCAAAATATCACTGGATCCTCTTATTCAATTGATGGAGGATGGATAAGTGTATAATTTTTTTTAATTTTAAATTATAATTATAAAATTATTTATGCAAAATGATGAATTAATAAATAGCGGTGGCGGTTGGGCTCCAGGCAAACTTGATCATGATAAAATTCCATTTCTTGTTTGGCCTCCAAAACCTCTAAAATTTTTAAAATGGTTATTGCACCCAACAGATGGGTATATATTTCCTTGGGCAGCATTGCATTTTAGTTTAGCACTACTCTCATATTTTTTTTTGCTTCCTTCTTATGAAACTTTATCTACTTTTAGTATCAGTTGGATAGGGATAATTTTTATTAGAAATTTTATTTTTGTACTAATTTATTCTAGTGTCTGGCATTATTATCTTCATGTTTACCGTTTTCAAAAAGATCAATACAGATTTAATCTAAGACCATTAGGTAAGGGAAAAAATTGGCTATTTGGTTCTCAAACTAAAGAAAATATGTTTTGGAGTTTATTTAGTGCTGTGCCTATTCAAACATTTTATGAATCTGTAATGTTATGGTGTTTTGTAAATGACTATATGTTATTTCCAATCAAAGATTGGTTTTCTTCTCCTTTCATAATTATTTATTTTGTACTGTTAGTTTTGTTTGTTCCAATGATACAACATATTCATTTCTATTTTTTCCATCGTATTATGCATTTCAGTTTTTTATATAAGTGGTTTCATTATCTTCATCATAAAAATGTGAATGTCGGTCCTTGGTCTGGACTATCTATGCATCCAGTTGAGCATGTTTTTTATCTTACAACTATACTGGTTCATTTTATTATTCCTTCGCATCCAATTCATTTCATTTATCAAGGAATTCATACAACCATTGGTGCACAAAAAGGTCATTCCGGCTATGAAAGATTAATCGTAAATCCAAAAACTGGTAAATCTCTTCCAAGTGCAGGATACTATCATTATCTTCATCATAAGTATTTTGAATGTAACTACGGAGAAATTACACATCCATTTGACAAATGGTTTGGTACATTTCATGATGGAACTAAAGCTACTCATAATAAATTATTTAATAAAAAATAATAAACATAAATTTTCTTCTTCACTTCAAACGTAATTAAAAGTTATACAAATAATAATTTTATTATTAAAATTTAATACTTTCCAAAATACTAGTATACTAGTACTTGCATATTTGATGTTAGATATTAAAATTCATTTAAATAGAAAAAAATCTCTAGGTGATCAAATTTATTCAACCTTACGAGAAAAAATAATTTCAACAGAGTTATACCCCCTTACCGAAATTTCAGAGGGTGAACTATCAAAAATCATTAACGTCAGTAGAACTCCAATTAGAGATGCTCTTAAAAAATTGGAAAATGAAGGCTTAATTAATACCATTCCTCAGGTTAAGTCAGTAGTATCTAAAATAAATACTAATCAAATTAGTGAAACAAATAAAATAAGGTCAGTTTTAGAGATTAATGTTGTTGAGCAACTATCTTCTAATATTAATTCAAATCAAATAAAAAAACTAAAGCAAATTAATCTCTATATTCTAGAAAATCTTAAGAAAAAAAATTTAAGAAAAGTTTTTTATTTTGATAATATGTTTCATCAAACATTAGCGATACAAGCAAAAATGCCTATTTCTTGGAAGATTATTTCCCAAATTAATTCTCAAATTGATCGAGTAAGAAATATTTCATATATGCATGAAGATGATAATACATTTGGGCCAGTACAAGCTATAAAAGATCATCAAGAAATAGTAAAATATTTATCTTCTAAAAATATGCTAAAAGTAGTTCAATCGATGAAAAAACATATATCTTCTTTAGAGAGATACACAGATTTTATAAAAAAAACTAAAAAGTATAAAGATATTATAAATTAGTATTATTAATTATAATCGTTTTCAATTCGAGTAAGCCAATATGCAGCATCAAAATTTTTATCATTTGTAATATGACGCCATAATCTTATCCTGTTTAAAATATCTAACCTTCCACTATCAGCCTCAAACCATGGTTCAGTTTTTTGAAGAATTTCTTTAATACTATTTTTTTCTACACCTCTATTCCAATAAAGAGCTTCTTCTTTGTGATTATTTTTATATGTTTTTTTAGTCCATAGTTTAACTTGTTTTTGCGTTGGCATTAATCGAATTTTAAAACCGTATCTTATTTTTTTAGAATTATTAATTCCTGCTCCATGCCATATGTTGTGATGAAAAATGATAACAGTCCCTGCAGAACACACTACATGCTTTTGCCCCCTAATATTATGATATCTTGCTATAGCATATTCATTCACCATTCTAAAATGAGATCCCGGAATGTATCTCGTTCCACCCATATTTTTTTCAACTGCAGTTGGGAAATAAAATAATTGAATATCAAAGGTTTTCTCCCTTGGATCTATTACACAGTCATTATGATTGCCTTGAGATATTTTTTGATTTGCATCATGATAATATTCTGATGGAAAAGTAATATGTAAAAAATGATGATCTAATTTAGGCTTATCTCCGACTAAACTTTTTATCGCTCCTGATAAAACTGGATTAGACATCACATCATTCAATGCTGTTTTTTTTCTATAAGCTTTCTTTAATGATGTTCCAGCTTTTACCAGCGGTATCTTACTTGTTTTCATAATTTCATTATAATGTTCAGCCAACCAAGATTGGTCAGTATTCTTTTTATTTAAAGAGGTTGAAGTGTGACCGATTTCATTTAAAAATTTTTTGTTAGTTTTGTCATCAATAATATTTTCGAATATTAAATATCCTTTAGAAACAAATTCAGCCATCTGATTGTCTGTTAACATAAAATTATTTTTTTTATTTTTTTTCATTTTATTTTTTCAAAAAAGAATTCGTATTTCAAATATCCTGTTCTATATTCATCACCTCTTGGATGTTGTTCTAATTGACTACTTTGAAATAATCTCCATCCATCATGTACTGCTTCAATACCTCTTTCATAAGGTGGATTGTCATTGTCTCCCGGCATTCCAATTTTTTTTTTATCCCCATAATGTCTCGCCCATCCAATGACGTTTGATTCCAAGCTAGAATTAGATAAATACAGTATTAAGATATCCTGTCTTTTCATAATAATATTCAAAATTACCCTAATATTTCAAAAAAATAAAGCAATAGTCTTTGATTTAACTGGTATACTAGTATACATTTTTTCCATACATTCACTACGAATGAGGAGGATAAATGAAAAATATAATTAATTTTTTCTTAACAATCTGCGTTGCAGTTTTTTTCTCTGCTTACGCAAATGCTAAGACCAAAGTATCACTATGGAGTGAGTCTGCAGCTGAGCCACAATTTTCAGCTTTAAATCAAATTGTTGCTGACTTTAATGCAAGTCAAGATGAAATTGAAGTAGAACACACTGCATATGAAAATACACCTTATGAAACTACTTTGAAAACAGCTTTTTCTGGAGGAACACCTGCGGATATCGTTACTATCAATGGTGGTTCAAATATGTATCAATATGCTGAAGTTGGTGGATTGGTTGATATTACAGATTTTGTAAATTCTATCTCAGACAGAATTGCACCAGGTGTTGAGTCTGTTTATACATTTGATGGAAAACTTTGGGGAGTTCCACAAGGTTTGCATATTGGAAACTTGATTTGGTATAGAAAAGATATGTTTGAAGAAATGGGAATTGATCCAAAAGAAATGGAAACTTGGAGTGGCTTCACTGGTGTTGCCCAAAAGTTTTTAGATGCTGGAATTACTCCTATTGCTTTTGGTAACTCAGAAGGTTGGCCAGGTAATCACTATAATAATCATTTACTTAGAAGAATGTTAAGTACTGAAGATTATATAAATATTGGTTTAAGAACCTACAACCCTACTTTAGAAGCAGGAACGAAATTTAACGATCCAGCAGCTGTAAAAGCTTGGGAGCTTTATAGAAGTTTACTAGATAATGGCTATTTTACTTCAGGTTATTTAGCAGATGATTTTCCAACTGCTGCAGGTTTAATGATGACTGGTAAAGCTCCAATTTTCTCTAATGGATCTTGGGTTGCTGGGATGATAAAAGATCAAGCTCCAGATGCTCCAATAGGAGTTATGGCTTTTCCTGCTGTAGAAGGTGCTCCAGGTGCTAATACTGAACTTGTAATTAATAGTGTTGTACTTTCAATTACAAGAGGAGCAGTCGCAAACGATACGGTTGATGCTGCAAAAAAATTCCTAGATTATTATACAACTGCTGCTGCTGTGAAAGTTTGGTCTGAAGCGACTCAATCTTTAGCTCCATATACGCATGATACTTCTTCTTGGGATTATGATCCAATCATTCAAGATATTAGTGGAATTATTGCTACATCTACTAGTTCAGCTCCATTCCTTGACATGTTAGAAGATTACGCTTGTAATGTTCCACATACTTGGGATGCAAGTCAGGGTATATTGACAGGTGATCTTACACCTCAACAAGCCGGTGATGATCATGAGCAATGTGTACTAGACTTGATAGAAACTAAGTACTAAAAATCATAAAATATTAATTGAAAGGACGTTAATCGTCCTTTCAAAAATTAAATATGAAAAGTAAAAGAACAAATAGATTTGCTCATTTAATCTTTATTGGACCAGCATTTTTTTTCTATACAATGTTTTGGATAATTCCAACACTAGTAGCTATATGGATTAGTTTCACACGATGGAATGGTATTTCATGGGCTCATATCAAGTGGGCAGGTTTTTCAAATTATTTTAAATTGTTAAACGATAGATTTTTTTTCACTGCTTTACAAAATAACTTACTTTTTGTTTTTTGTGCTGTCGCTATTATATTTTTTACTGCCTTAGCTATCGCTTTAATTCTAAATTTAAAACCATTTGGCTGGAGAATGTTTCAAACGACCTTCTTTGTGCCTATAGTAATTTCAAGTGTAGTTATAGGCCTTCTATTTAAATTATTTTTAAGTCCAACAACTGGAATTATTAACGAATTTGCTGATTTTTTTAATTTGGAAAGCTTGAAAAATGTACAGTGGTTAGGAAGTAAAGAAACTGCAACTTATTCGGTTATGACCGTTTATATCTGGAGAGATTTAGGTTTTTCAATCTTATTATTTGGAGCAGGCTTACAATCAGTACCAAAAGATCTGATTGAGGCTGCAAAAATTGATGGCGCTTCTGTTCTCGCTACAATACGTTTTATAACCATTCCATTAATTAGAAATATTTCATTGGTAGTAATTATACTTGCCGTAACAAATGCATTTTTGTTATTTGATTTAGTATATGCAATGACTTTAGGAGGTCCATATCATGCTTCAGAAGTTTTAGCCACGTACATGTATTATCATGGATTTTCAAGAGGGCAGATCAGTTACGGTACAGCCATTGCTGTTCTTCTGTTTTTTATCGTAGTTATTGTAACTGCAATTCAATTAATAATTGCTAGACTTATCGAGAAATGAGTATCACTGAAATTCCAATTTGGGCTAGAGTATTATGTTACGCATTATTATTAACATTTGCAATAACTATTATATTCCCATTTATGTGGATGGTTTTTACTTCATTGAAGTCAATGGAAGACTACACTAACAATCCTTTTGGATTGCCAACAAAATTTGTATTTCAAAATATTGTAGAAGCATGGGGTACTGGGAATTTTTTAAGACTATATATAAATTCTATTGGCATAACTTCAGTTTCAGTTTTAGGAATTGTTATATTTTGTGGCGCCGCAGGATATGGATTAGCGCATTTTGAATTTAGAGGAAGAATGTTAATTTTCTTTTATTTCCTGTTAGGAATGATGATTCCTCCTCAAGTAATATTAATTCCTGCATTTAAAATTATGAATACAATAGGATTAGTAAATACTTATTTTGCTGTTATCTTTACGTATTTAGCCTGGGTACCTTTTGCAATATTTTTTTTTAGGGCATATTTTCTTGGCATACCAAAAGATTTAATTGAAGCTGCAAAGATTGATGGTGCCTCAGACTTAGTAATATTTTTTCAAATAATGATGCCTTTAGCTAAACCTGCTGTTGTTACAGTTGCAATAATTTACTTTGTATGGATATTTAATGATTTTATGTGGCCTTTAATTTATTTAAATGATCACGATCTTAGAACAGTGACTCTGGGAATGATGTCCTTTCAGGGAAAATATAGTGGAGCTACAACTTTAAAAACTGCAGCCCTAATGCTTGCCACTTTGCCACCTATGGTGGTATTTTTAATATTTAGAAATCAAATCCAAAGTGGGTTAGTTGATGGTGCTTTAAAAAGATAGGAGAATTGATGAATAATATAAATGAATATCAATCTAAGTGGGAGTCTATAAAAAAACATGAAACTCCAAGTTGGTTTAAAAAAGCTAAGTTTGGAATTTATGCTCATTGGGGACCTTACTCAGTTCCTGCAGCAGGACCAAATGTTACTTGGTATCCGTATTGGATGTATAGAGAGCCAAGCCCTCAATTTGATTACCATGTAAAAAATTTTGGTCACCCTTCAAAATTTGGATATAAAGATTTTATTCCCATGTTTACTGCTGAAAAATTTGATGCTGAAGAATGGGCAGATTTATATTCAAGATCAGGTGCGAAATTTGCAGGACCGGTTGCAGAACATCATGATGGTTTCCCCATGTGGAATTGCTCAGACACTGAATGGTGCGCTTCTAAAATGGGACCAAAAAGAGATGTTGTTGGTGAATTAGAAAAAGCAATAAGAGGTAAAGGAATGAAATATATGGTTGCAATGCATCATGCTGAGAATTGGTATTTTTTTCCTCATTGGAATAAAGACTTTGATACTTCTAAGAAAGAATATGAAGGTTTATATGGTGAACTTCACAATTTAGATAATAGTGGTAATCAAGCAATTTATCCTGATCACTGGGGAAGAAAAACAGAAAGCCAAGATAAGCCTAGTAAAGCGTTTCATGATCGTTGGTTAAATAGACTAAAAGAGGTAGTTGATAATTACCGCCCTGATTACGTTTGGTTTGATTTTGGTATTAGATATATTCATGAAAAATACAAAAAAGATTTCCTTTCATATTATTATAATAAGGAGAAAGAGTGGGGGAGTGAAGTTGTTGTATCCTATAAATGGCATGACCTACCTCCTGGCTCTGGTTTATTGGATCTAGAATTAGGAAGAGAGTCAGAGTTAACACACTATGACTGGATCACAGATACTACAGTTCATGATGGAAGTGCATGGGCTTATATGAAAGACTCTGAATATAAATCAACAACTGATTTAGTTCATTACTTAATAGATAATGTAAGTAAAAATGGATATATGCTTCTAAATATTGGACCGAAACCTGATGGAACTATTCCGGATGAGGATAAAAGTCTTTTAGAAGGTATTGGCAAATGGCTTGAAGTAAGTGGAGAAGCAATTTTTGATACTGAAACTTGGGATCAATATGGAGAAGGACCAACAGAAATGACTGAAGCTGGGCCATTTTCTGATAATCGTGCAAAACTTAAATATACAGCTCAAGACTTTCGTTTTACCACTAAAGGAAACTCTCTTTATGCGACTGCACTGGGTTGGCCGAGTAAAGATTTTACAATAGAGAGTATGGATAAGCTCTTTGATAATGAAGTGGAGTCAGTTGAACTTCTTGGAAGTAATGAAAAAGTTGAATGGAAACAAACAAAAGAGGGTCTTCACATTACTAGACCAGATAACAAACCTTGTGACCATGCAGTTAGTTTCAAGATCAATAGAAAGGAAAATCTTTAAATGATACGCTTAGGCATGACTCTTGGTGTTAGAGAAGATAAGATTGATGAATATAAAAGATTACATGCAAATGTATGGCCAGAAGTTTTAGATAATTTGACAGAACTTAATTTTAAAAACTTTTCTATCTATTTACATAAAAACACATTATTTGGTTACATGGAATATCACGGAGATAATCTTGAAAGAGATAACAAATTAATGGCTGAAAATACCAAGGTACAAGAATGGTGGAGTTTATGTGGACCATGTCAAGTTCCAGATCCAAATAGGAAAAAGGGTGAGTGGTGGTCAATAATGGAAGAGGTCTTTCACCACAATTAATATTTAAATATGAAAACAAAAATATGCTCAATCGGTGAAGCTATGATTGAGATTTCAAATATAAAAGATAGTTTTTACAATCAATCATTTGCTGGTGATACACTTAATTTTTGTAATTATCTTGATAAGAAAAAATTAAACGCTTTTTTTTTAAGTGCCATTGGAAAATCTGAAATAAATCAATCTCTTTTAGAATTTATCAAATCTAAAAAAATTTCAACGAAACATATAAAACAAATTAACCAATTTGAAGTCGGATTATATTTAATAAAAAATAAAATTAATGGAGAAAAGCAATTTTTCTATTGGAGAAATGAAAGTGCAGCGAAACAATACTTTAATAGTATTGATTTTTTAAATTTATATAATGAGCTTAAAAATTTTGACTACATATATTTTTCTGGCATTACTCTTTCAATAATACACATATCAAAACTAAATAATTTTATTAAATTATTAAGGCTTCTAAAAAATAAAAAAATAAAAATAGTTTTTGATTTTAATATTCGTCCAAGTCGATGGAATAAAAAAAATTTAAATAAATTTTTTGACTCAGTCCTAAAATTTGTAGATATATGTTTTTTATCTGGTGAAGATATGAATTATTGGAAAAATAAAAACAATATCAAGTCTTATGAACAAATACTTAGGAAATATAAAATTAAACATAGTATATTCAGAAAAAATGCTGAAATTACCTATGTATTTTTAAACAAAATTAAGCATGTTTTTAAGAATAAATTAATCAAAAGAGTAGTTGATACCTCAGGTGCCGGCGATGGATTTAATGCTGCTTATTTATCAAATTTTATTGTAAATAATGATCCAGTTTTAGCATTAAAAGCTGGTAGCAGTTTAGGTTCTAAAATAGTAATGAAAAAAGGCGCTATAGTAGATGTTAAATAATCACTTAAAATCGGATCTCCATAAACAACAAGTATTGCCAATTTTAAACACAACAAATCTTGAGAATGATATTTCAAGATTAAAAAAATATTTAAATCAAAATAAATCAATTAAATATTTCGAAATAACATTAAGAGAAAAAGAATCTTTTTCTATTGCTTTAGAATTAAAAAAATATTTTTCTGATTGTAAATTTGGACTAGGCTCTGTTTTAACAAAAGAAGATTTAATTAGAGGTCAAGATCATAACTTTAGCTTTTTTGTTTCTCCTGGAATTATTGATGAGATTTTAGAAATTAATAATTTATTATATATTCCTGGAGCTGAAACAGTTAGTGAGTTTATACATCTTAATAAAAAAGGTTATAAAATAATTAAATTTTTTCCAGCAAATTTAAATGGAGAGCAAAAAAAATTACAATCAATTGAAAATATTCTAAAGGATATAAAATTTATTCCAACAGGTGGGGTTAATAAAGATAATATTAATAAATATCTAGATTTAAAAAATGTTTTATGTGTTGGGACTTCAAATTTTGAAGAATTTTAATTTACTTTTGTCATTGTACAAAGCATTTCAAAGGCAATTGTTGCTCCTACTAATGAAGTCATATTATTTACATCAAATGGTGGTGATACCTCTACAACATCACCTCCTACAAAATTGATTTTGTTTAGTGCTCTTATAATAGTTTGTGCCTCTCTCACATTAAAGCCTCCAACTTCTGGAGTTCCAGTACCTGGTGCAAAAGTTGGGTCTATTCCATCAATATCAAATGTAAAATAAGTATCTGTATTAGCTAGAACTTCATAAATTTTTTCAATACATTTATTAAATCCCATTTCATAATAATCATCTATAGTAATAATAGTTACACCTTGTTCTCTAGTCCAACTCAAATCTTCAGGATCATATAAAGCCCCACGAAGACCAAGGATTACATATTTTTTTGCATCTATTAGATTTTCTTCTATAGCTCTTCTAAATGGTGTTCCATGAGTATATTTAAATCCTCCAAAATAAGTGTCCCAAGTATCAGAATGAGAATCAAACTGAAATAAACCTATTGGTTTTTCTTTTGCAATACCTCTAAGAATTGGTAGGCTAATTAAATGATCACCTCCAATTGACAATGGTATTGTTTTGGAATTATAAATATTTGAGTAAAATTTTTCTATTTTATCTAAACTATCATTTAAGTCCGCTGGATTTACCGGACAATCACCAATATCTGCAATATTAAATTTATCATAAGGGCTCTTAAGTGAAACAGGGTGATAAAGCCTTACAAGTGATGATGAATTTCTAATTTCTCTAGGACCATGTCTAGCTCCAGGTCTATTAGTAGTTCCTCCATCCCATGGTACACCTGCAATACAGTAGTCTAATTTATTTAACTCTTTCACAACAGGTAAACGAAAAAAAGTAGCAACATCAGCAAAGCGAGGAGTTTCCATGCTAGATAGAGGTTTAATTTGAGTCATAAAAGTATCTTATGGTATATAGGTTTGGATTATACAAGACAAATCAATATGGATTATAGCAAATTTCCTAAACCGCAAAATGATGGAAAAGCAGATCATCTTTTAAATAAGTTTTTGCCAGATATTTCTCTTAAAAATCAACAGGGAAATCTATTAAAAATAAAAAGATCTGACACTTTTCGTTTAATTTTATATTTTTATCCTATGACAGGTAATCCTAATGAAAGTTTACCTAAAAATTGGAATCAAACACCAGGAGCCATTGGGTGTACTGTGGAGACCTGTTGTTTTAGAGATAACTATGAAGAGTTAATCAAACTAAATGCGCTGCCTATAGGAATATCCACTCAAACAATAGATTATATTAAGGAAATGACAGATAGATTAGTAATTCCTTATGATGTTTTAAGTGATTCAGAAAATATTTTGCTCAATTCGTTAAAAATGCCAAATTTTGAAATTGAAAACAAAATTTATTTTAAAAGATTAACTCTTATTGTGGAAAAAAATATTGTTAAAAAAGTATTCTATCCTATTTTTCCTCCTAACAAACATATAAATGAAGTTCTACAATGGCTAAAAGCAAACTAACTTTTTTTTTATTTTCTGTATTTTTGTGTTTTTCTAACCTATCAATAGCTAATCCTAATATAGATCAATGGTTAGAGTCAGAGAAATCTTATAAAGATCTTATTAATGAAGGATTTGAAGTAAAGAGCTACGCTATAAGTGATATTGAGGTTGGAAATGATTTAACAATAATCTTATTTGTTACAGTTCTCCAAAAAGATAACGAATTATATGAGTGTCAGGAATATCAAACTATAGATAAAAATGTTGAGACTTTAGATATGAACTTAATATGTAAAGAATTAGTTCAACCTTATGAAAGAGGTATAGGAACCTAGGTTCGTTCAATGTTTAAAAAAAACCATTGTAATGCTATTAGTGTAAGTCCATTTAAAATTTCTTTTTTATTCATCTTTGTTTTTACCTCATCAAAACTATAACTTTTAACTAATATATCCTCATTTTCATTCTCTAGACCTCTTATAATTTCTTTATCTGGAGCAATTACCTCGCCTAAAAAAAGATTATAAAAAGATTCGGATGATCCTGGAGCTGGAAAGTAACCTTGTATAGATGTAAGATTGCTTACTTCACATCCAGTTTCTTCCAAGCATTCTCTCTTTGCGGTATCCACTGGAGTTTCACCGGGGTCAATTATTCCAGCAACTATTTCATCTAGATAATTTTGACTATCTTTAGAAATTGTTCCTGGTCTGAACTGTTGAATTAAAATAATTTTTTTATTTACAGGGTCATATGGTAAGACTGCAGATACTTGTGAGCCACCAAATAACTCTCTTTTTATTTCATTACTCCAATTTCCATCATATTTTTTATATTTAAGAATTACTTCATTCATTTTAAAGAAACCATTGTGAATATTCTTTTTATCTAAAATTTTAAATTTTGGACTCATAAAAATTGATATATTTTATATTACATATATATTTATAATTATGGAAAAAGCATTATTTGGTGCAGGTTGTTTCTGGGGTGTGGAAGAAACATTTTGTAAGACTTCAGGTGTAATAAACACCTTAGTTGGTTATTCCGGAGGTGATACTATCAACCCTTCTTATGAAAGTGTTTGCCAAGGAAATACAAATCATACTGAGGTTGTTTTAGTTGAATTTGATAATTCTAAAATATCTTATGAAGATCTTCTGATGGTTTTCTGGAAGTGTCATGATCCTACTACTTTAAATAGACAAGGTCCCGATATTGGAACACAATACAGATCAGCAATCTATTATTACAACGAAGATCAAAAAAATAAATCTATTCATTCTAAAAATGAATATGCTAGTAGTGGTGGATTAAATATTGTTACTGAAATATCAGAAGCTAAGGAATTTTATAAAGCTGAAGAATATCATCAAAAATATATCCAAAAAACAGGTTTACACTGCGTTATATAGATTAATTCTTTAGAGAACTAATGTCTGTCGATTTTTATTACGCATTTTTAACAGGCTGGGTAATACTTTTATTATTTTGGAGTACTATTGTTTTCTTTATATATTTGAGAAAACCTCCTAAATCCAAATTAACTAAAAGTTTTGTAATCAAATCCTATCTGTTTTTTTTGGCACTATTGTTTATAATTTTATTTTTTCGATAAACCGATTCGTTTTTCTTATAAATTATGTATCAACATATAGTAGGTCTAAAAGATTAAAATACTAACATATTGATAATTAACAAATTTTTTATATTTAGTATTGAATACTAGTTTTTTCATAAATATAAACTAACTCATTTAGTAAAATATTATGTCTATATTAAAAAATTATTTTAAACAAAACAGTGTGATGCTCAGTTTCTCAAGTTGCCAATGGCCAATTGGCGATCCTCAGGAAAAAGACTTTCATTTTTGTGAGGCTGATACCGTTGCTGGTAAACCTTATTGTCAGAGCCACTGTGATGTTGCCTACATTGACGAAAAAGAGCTAAAAAAACAAAAAGATGCTCAAAAAAATCGTCCAATTGCTGCTTAAGTCTAAATCAACAAATTATTTTCTCATTAAATGTTAATAATTTAGAGTTATTGACATAAGTAATGATTTTCTTAAAATAATAAATCATGCTATTCAATGTATTGAAAAAACTAAATTTTGATGGAACATTAGAAATTATAGATTCTAATGACAAGATTTATAAATTTGGAAATTCAAACCCTCACGTTTGTATAAAATTAAAAAATAAATCTATTGAAAGAAAACTATTCTTAAACCCTAATCTTCATATGGGTGAAGCATATATGAATGAGGAGTTAGTTGTTGAAAAAGGCACTATAGAAGACTTTCTTAATTTAATGACTAATTCTTACGATGACTTTATTTCTAACAATAAGTTTTATAAATTTTATGAATATTTATCTTCTATATTTATGCCATTTCAGCAAATTAATCAGCTTATAAATTCAAAAAAAAATGTAGCACACCACTACGACATAAATGAGGATTTATATAAATTATTTCTTGATAAGGATATGCAATACTCTTGCGCTTATTTTCACAATCCCAATATGAGTTTGGATCAGGCACAGAAAGATAAAAAACAACATATAATTAAAAAACTTCAAATTACAGAAAATATGAATGTTCTTGATATTGGTTGTGGTTGGGGAGGAATGGCAATTGAAATAGCTAAATCTACTGGAGCCAAAGTTAAAGGAATTACGCTTTCAGAAAATCAATTTAAAACTGCATCTGAGCGAGTACAAAAAGAAGGTTTGGCTGATAAAGTTTCTTTTGCACTACAAGATTATAGAAATGAGACTGAAAAATATGATCGTATAGTATCAGTTGGAATGTTTGAGCATGTTGGTGTTAAATATTTTAAAACTTACTTAATTAAAGCTAACGATATTTTGAAAGATAATGGAGTTTTTCTTTTACATACAATTGGTCAAAGGAGCAAACCAACTGCTACTAGTCCTTGGATAAGAAAATATATTTTTCCTGGGGGTTATATCCCATCATTATCTGAAATCATGAATGAAACAGAGAAACTTAATATAAATGTAACAGATGTTGAAGTTTTAAGATTACATTACGCTCATACTATTTCACGATGGTATCAAAATGTTATCGAAAATAAAGATAAAATTATAAAGATGTTTGATAAGCGTTTTTTTAGAATGTGGGAGTTTTATCTATTGGCAAGCAAGTATTCCTTTGTAAATATGGGTAATGTTGTTTTCCAAATACAAATTGCAAAAAATATTAACAATTTGCCTCTCACAAGAAATTATATCTACAACTAAACAGTTTATATTTATTGAATTTCCAAGATAGGTAATATAATCTTTTATTTATGGCACTAACCCTTAATAATTATATAATTAGAGCATCAATTTTCTTAGTCGCTGTCTTTGTTATTATTGTTCTACTATACCCAGTCTTACAAAATGCTTTTTTATCAAATATCTTTATCAACATTATAATATTATTAGCCTTAGTAATTGGTATTGTATTTAATTTTTTTCATCTCATTAACTTAAATTATAAATATATATCGTACTCCAACTTTAATATTACAAATTCTATAGAAGCATTCTCTACTTTAAGAGGGCAAGACAAAAATATTTCTCTTGAGTTAAAAAATCTTGATGGAAAGTTTTTTTTCAAAAGTTCATCAATAAATAGATTAATAGAAAACTCTGATATGACTTTAGTAAGTATAAGAGAAACTTCACGCTACTTAGTTGGTTTATTAGTTTTCTTGGGTCTGCTAGGAACTTTTTGGGGTCTCCTTAAAACAATTGGTTCAGTAGGTAATGTTATTAGCGGTTTAGGTATAGACGATACAAATGTTGCAGGTTTTTTTAACTCTCTCAAAGATGGATTAAATGCTCCACTTGAAGGAATGAGCATTGCATTTAGCAGTTCTTTGTTAGGTTTAACCGGCTCTTTAATATTAGGATTACTTGACTTAAACCTAGGACAAGCTCAAAATAAATTTAGCCAATATTTTGAAAAAATACTTAATAGCAATTCTTCTCCAGATTTTTCTAGAGTAGAAGATAAGCCTACTGGTGAAGCAATTCAAAAAATCTATGACAATTTGGAAAACCTATTAAGCACTTTTAAAAAATCATCTGAGAACCAGACAAAAATATCTAATAATCTAGATAAGTTTAATGAAATACTTAACAAAATTAATTCTAACTCCTCAAATCTTGATAAACAATTATCAAACTTCTTATCTTCACAATTAAATACGCAATCCACTCTAATCAACCTGTCAGAAGCTTTAAGTAAAAACGGAATATTAGAAGCAAAAACAATAAAAGAGTATTTTCAGAAAATTGAAAAAGAACTGAAGAAAATTAAAAAATAATAATGTCTACTAGGTCTTTAAGAAATAGACTTGCTGATACAACAAACATATGGCCTGGTTTTGTTGATGTATTAGCCACTCTGTTAATAGTAATTATATTTGTGCTAATGGTTTTTACTGTTTCACAAATATATCTTAGTGATGCCATATCCGGGCGAGATAAGGCACTTGAAGATTTAAGAATACAAATAAATGAATTATCTAAAATACTTGTTATAGAAACTAAGAATAAGGAAGAAGCGCTATCAACTCTTTCTGAAACAGAAAAAAAACTTGAAGATACAGAATCGAATTTACAAAGCGAACAATTATTAAGTGAGCAATTACAAACAGATGTTGCAAAAAAAAGATCAGAAATATTTGTTCAGGAACAAAATATAATTGCTTTATCTGAGCAAATTACCAGCCTTTTAAAAGAATTAAGAATAGTTGCAAATGCATTAGAAACTTATGAAGGACAAAAAATTACTTTACTTGAAACTGAGGGACTTGGAGAGCGAATTAATAAAGCACTTGCAACAAGAATTGATCAACTAAAAATTCTTAATAAAGAATTAGATAATGCTAATTTTAAACTACTTGAAAGTGATAAATCTCTAAAATCCACAATTACAGAATTAAATGAGAAGAATAAAAATTTAATGGCCATTAACGAAAGTTTGGGTTTAGAAGAGGGAGGGATTGAAGAGCAGTTACTTGCTATTAAAAATAAAAATGAAAAACTCTTAAGTTTAAATAATGAATTAGAAAAGACGAATGTTGAGCTATCATTAAGAGATGAAGAATTACAAAGTCAAATATCCCAATATCAAGAACTAATGAATGATCTTTTAGAAATTAATGATAGTCTGGACTTAAAAGATGCGTCACTTAATGAGCAACTTGATGCAATTAGGTTTAAAAATGAAGAATTGGCAAGGTTAAATAAAGATTTAATTCAGAAAGATAGCACCATTTTTAATCTGCGAGGGAAAATATCAGAGCTTAATAATGTTCTTTCTTTGTCAGAAGATAAACAAAAACAACAACTTGAAAATCTTGAGCTACTTCAAAGTCAAATTGTTTCATTAGAACAAGAAAATCAAACACAAAAAGAAACTTCTCTTGAAGAAATTAAAAATATGGAAATACAATCTTCAAAAACCTTGGAACAGGTAGAAATTCTTTCTAATCAAATTGATACCTTACAAAAAGAAATTGCTACACTTAATAATGCTCTAGAAGCTAGTGAAAGTCAGGCTTTGATTAAAGATTTAGAAATAGAAGTACTTGGTGAAAAATTAAATAAGGCCCTTACATCTAAAGTATTTGAACTCCAAAAATATAGATCTGAGTTTTTTGGTAAACTACAATCTATTTTAGGCGATAGAAAAGACATCAAAATTGTAGGAGATAGATTTATTTTTGAATCAGAACTTCTTTTTGATTCTGCTTCAGCAGATTTACAACTCTCTGGTAAAGAAAAATTAAGTGAAATTGGACTTACTTTAAAAGAGACTACTAATGATATTCCATCAGATATTGACTGGATTATCATGGTAGAAGGACACACTGACAAAAAACCTATACAGACAATTAGATATCCATCTAACTGGGAATTATCTTCAGCTAGAGCTAATACAGTTTTAAAACTTCTTCTTGATCTTGGTTTTCCACCAAATAGATTAGCATCAGCAGGATATGGAGAGTTTTTTCCTATAAGTGATGGAGAAACTGAGAGTGATCTACAGCAAAATAGAAGGATTGAATTAAAGCTCACTTCTCGCTAATTTGCCTTAAATTTAACATAAACTGATCATAAAAAATTGATATGAGATTTTTAATTTTATTTGTATCTAGTTTGTTTAGCTCTTACTCTGTATTTGCTGCTTGTAGTGACCAACCAGCAAATGAGGTTGATTGGACTAATTGTAATTTTGTAGAAAATCTAGATCTATCTGGTACCGGCCTGGCAAATTCTCAAATGTCAGGAGTCAATTTATCTTTATCTAATTTTGAAAAATCTCAGCTTAACAACTCAAATTTATCCATAGGTAATTTTATCTTCTCAAATTTTAGTAATTCAAATTTATATGCTTCAAATTTACAAGGAGCAAATTGCAATAATGCTAATTTTGACAATGCAAATCTTGCTAAAGTAAACTTTGAAGGATCCAATCTTTTTGGAGCAACTTTTAAAGGTGCAAATCTGTATGATGCTAATCTTCTTGGTGCTAACATATCAGGTGCAATTTTTGATGAAGCAAATTTGTCGAATGCAGTTTGGGTAGATGGTAAAAAATGTGCTCTTGGATCTATAGGCAGTTGCCAATAATTTTTTTATTTCTTTTTATTTACAGTTGCAAAATGTCAACCGTATCTGAAATACAAAAAAATGATGATAATAAAGTTAATTTTAAGATCTCAGGAAGTAAAGAAACCGGTATTCAAATAAATAACTAAAATATTAATTTACTTTTATTAAATTTAATGATTTGACCTTTTAACAATGAGTCAAAATTCTTATTTATATGCTTTTAGTGTAGTTTTTCTTGCTGGAATTTTTTGGAGTTTTGGCGCGTTGACCGTTAGATATATGGTGGATGGTCATCAATATGTTTTTCAATATTTATTTTATAGAGGTTTAACAATTTCAATTATTCTTCTTATATATTTATTTTTTCGTGAAGGTTTTGCTTTTTATAAAAATTTTCTCAAAATAGGAATACCATCTATACTTGGAGGTTTATTTCTAGCAACAGCTTTTACTGGGTTCATCTTTTCTATTACTATGACTACGGCTGCGGTTACATTATTTATGTTAGCAGCCATGCCCTTTATTGCAGCCATTGTTGGTTATTTTGTTCTTGGCGAAATACTTAAAAGATCAACATTAATTGCAATGGTTGTAGCATTCATAGGTGTTTGCGTAATGATTATAAATGACAGTATTTCTGGAACTGCTTTAGGTGCAATAATAGGATTTATTTCTGCAACTGGTTTTGCATTATACACGGTAACAATAAGATGGAAACCTGAAACACCAAAATTCACAACAGTTGTTTTAGCGGGGATATTTTGCACAATTTTTGCATTCTTTATTTTAGGCTTCTCTTTTGAACCTTTTATTTTGATGCCTGAAATAAATAGTTATTTGAGTATACTTCATGGAATAATTGTTGCAGCTGGCTTAATACTTTACAGTCTTGGAGCAAAATACTTACCCTCAGCTGAGCTAGCACTTTTATCGTTAATGGAAGTTGTTGGAGGAGTTCTGTGGGTTTGGCTACCTATTTTTGGAATTAATGAAGTACCAAGTACAACTGTAATAATTGGAGGTTTTATAATAACTTTAGCTGTAGTTTATTATGGTTTTGCCGCAAGGCAGATTGATATCAATATTAAAACTTAAATATTTCCTATAACTTTATTAATATTTTTCCTTGGTAAATTATTTTTAGACCAAACTATATCAAGAGCCTTAATCATTTTTTCAATATGCTCTTTTCTATGTTTTGGAGTAACTGTTATTCTTAGTCTTTCTAGACCCTTAGGTACAGTTGGATAAAAAATTGGTTGTGCATAAATACCATGATCTTCAATTAAATCTTTAGATACTTTCTTACATAAAAAAGGATCATTAATTAACACTGCTACAATATGAGAATTTGTATCTAAGTAAGGAATAGCTAAAGAGTCTAAATTTTGTCTAATTAGAGCTGCATTTTCTCTTATTCTTATCCTAAGTTGTTCTGCAAGAGAGACGATATCGATTGCTTTAGATGCTCCGGCGGCAATTGAAGGGCAAATAGACGTAGTAAAGATAAAACCTGGTGCAAAACTCCTAATATAGTCAATTATTTCAGAACTAGCTGCAATGTATCCACCCATTTGACCAAATGCTTTAGCTAAAGTTCCATTAATAATATCTATTTTATTTTCAACACCCATTTCTACAGCAATACCTCTGCCTTCTTCACCATATAATCCTACCGAATGAACTTCATCAAGATAAGTCATACAATTATATTTTTTTGCTAATTCAACTATCTTTATAATTGGAGATCTTATACCTTCCATAGAATACAAACTTTCAAATACTATAAGCTTAGGATTATCAGCATCGGCTTGTTTTAGTAATGCCTCTAAATGATCTACATCATTATGATTAAAAATATGACATTTAGCTCCACTATTTTTAATACCTTGAATTAATGAAGCATGATTTAATTCATCAGAAAATATTTCAATATCTTTAATTTTTTTTCCTAAAGTCCATAAAGTTGATTGGTTTGCTGTATATGCTGAAGCAAAAACTAATGCTGACTCTTTATTATGAATGTTTGCAAGTTTCTTTTCAAGTTCAGTGTGATAACTTGATGTGCCTGAAATATTTCTTGTACCTCCTGAACCAGATCCATATTCAAGTAGTGTTTTTACTATTTCGTTTACCACTTCAGGATGCTGACTCATATTTAGATAATCATTAGAGCACCAAACCTCAACTTCTCTTTCTTTATTTCTGAAACTTTCATCTGCATTTGGGAAACTTTTTATAGGCCTATCTATGTTTCTAAATTCTCTATAGAGACCCTGTTCTTTGAGATTTTTCAGTTCAGATTTGAAGAAGTCTTTATATTCCATATTTATTAGATATCTCACCATATCTTTAATTGTAAGTGTTTAATTGAATGAATTGTCACACCTTATTTCTACTAAAAGCCATTCTTTTCCAAACTCCATATTTATCCTTAATCATAAATCGATGGTATAATGCTGCCGCAATATGAAGTGAAAAAACAGCTGTTAAAATAAGAGCTGAGTAATAGTGTATAATTAGTGCATCAGGATAAAGAATAAAGTTTTCTTCAATTAGAGGTGGTATTTTAATTAATCCCAAAAGGTAAACATCTCCTCCTTCTAACCAGGTCATCAAAGTACCTTGTATGGGTATAAGAATTACCAACCCATACAGAATAAAATGAACTAAATTTGAAACTAATTTATGAAATAATGGAATGTTTTCATATTTTGGATGAGTATTAAATATGTATTTCCAAATTAACCTAAGCACAACTAAACTAAATACTACGGTGCCAAAAAATTTATGTGTAATAATAAAACCCATCTTAAGAGGCGAAAATTCCATATTATGAAGGCTAATACCTGTTGCAACTTGCCAAAAAAGAAGAAGTGCTAATGACCAGTGAAATAGCTTTGCAACTAAGCCCCAAGAAGATTTTGTACCTTTAAATTCAACCATTACTTATTTTATTATATAGTGCTATCTAAAGAAATATAATCAATGAAAATTAGAGTTTTATCGAGAAAAAGTGACTTAGCAGTAATTCAAGCTCGTGAATTTTCTGAGTATTTGCAATCAAAATATCCTTTTGTAGAAATAGAATTTTTAACAAGAAGTACCTCAGGAGATAAAGATCTTAAAACTCCTCTTTCTGAAATGCCAACGGAAGGAGTTTTTACAAATGATTTAAGGGATGAATTAATAAATAATAAATGTGATCTAATTGTTCACTCTTGGAAGGATCTTCCAATTGAAGTTGGTGATAAAACTAAAATAGCCGCAACATTAAAACGAGCTGATAAACGAGATATATTATTCTTAAAAAAAAACAAAACTATGGATAGTAATAAAATTACCATTCTTTGCTCGTCTCCAAGAAGACAATACAATTTAGAAAATTTTATTAAAAATTATCTTCCACAAAAGTTTGATAAAGTTAATTTTGAAAATATAAGGGGTAACATACCTACTAGATTTAAAAAATTTTTGGAAAACACTCATAGTGATGGCTTTATTGTTGCCAAAGCAGCAATTGATAGATTGCTTTTAAATAATTATTCTGAATTCAATCAATTAAAAACAACTTTAAAAAAATATATTAATGAATGTTTGTGGTCTGTTTTACCATTGTCTATAAACCCTTGTTCTCCTGGACAAGGTGCTCTAGCTATTGAAACAAGAATTAAAGATAATAAACTTAATGATATTTTAAAAGATATTAATGTTACTGAAGATTATTCAAATGTTACTGAAGAAAGAAGTATTTTAAAAAACTATGGAGGAGGATGTCATCAAAAAATAGGAGTATCTTATATCTCTCATAAATTAGGAACAGTTGTTTCTAAAAGAGGTGAGGATGAAAATGGAAATCATTTTGAGAGCTGGGATTTTATTGATCCAAAGGATATAAGTTTTTCTAGTAATACAACAGATGAAATTTATCCTGAAAATTTAAAAAATTATAAAATATTTTCTAGAAAACAATTAAATGAAAATGTTGAAGATATAAATAATTTACAAAATAAATGTATTTATGTTTCACGAATTAGCTCAATCCCAGATAAGTCAAATATCCAATCAAATAATGTTATTTGGACTAGTGGTTTAAGAACATGGAAAAATTTATCTGAAAGAGGTATTTGGGTTAATGGAACTTCAGATGGTTTGGGTGAGGATTTTGATAAAGATATTAATGCACTTACAAATAATCCTTGGGTTAAATTAACTCATTTTCAATCTCCTGAAAGTTCGATAAAAAATAAAATTGAGACGTATGAATTGGAGTCCATTGATTTTAAAATAGATATAGAAAAGAAAAAGTACTTTTATTGGATGAGCAGTTCAGCTTTTAAGGCGAGTATTAATAAATATCCTAAAATTATAGAAAAATATCATTTTTGTGGCCCAGGAAATACTTACAATGAGATTAGTAAAATATTAGGTAATGATAAAAATCTTTTTGTTGAGCTATCTTATGATAGTTGGAAGAAAAAATTATTAAAAGCCTAAAAAATGACAAATATTTTATTCGAAAATGCTCTCAAAAGAAATATTCAAAAAACACCACCCATTTGGTTCATGAGACAGGCTGGGAGGTACCATTCGCATTATCGCAAGCTCAAAGAAAAATATACTTTTGAAGAACTTTGTAAAACTCCGGATCTAGCCGCAGAAGTCGCTTGTGGTCCAATACAAGAGTTTGATTACGATATTGCAATTTTATTCAGTGATATTTTATTCATCTTGGAGGGACTTAGTTTAGAATTAAAGTTTGACCCAGGACCAAAATTTAATTCTTATATAAATTCAGAAAACATTAATGATTATAGTAATATTGATCGTGCCATTGATCATATGCAATTTCAATTTGAAGCTATAAAAATAACAAAAGAAAAATTGCCAAATAATAAAAGTTTAATTGGATTTGTTGGTGGACCTTGGACATTATCAAAATATGCATTTGGAAATAATAACTCTGATTTAATTGACACTAAAATGAATTTAGAATTTATTTCAAAAATTCTTTTACCCCTTCTAAAGAAAAATATTCAATTACAATTAGATGCAGGTGTTGAACTTGTCATGATTTTTGATAGTTCCTTGTATGATTTAGATAAAATAAATTTTCATGAAATTTATTCAAAATTTTTGGAAGAGATTGCAATTTCTTTTCCAAATAAAATTGGCTATTATTCAAGAGGTAGGAGTTTAACAGATCTAAATTCTATCATCAGTTTCCCGTTTGCTGGTTTTGGCTATGATCACACAATAGATCTTAAATTTATGTTTGAAAATCAAAAACATGGATTTATTCAAGGAAATTTCAATGAACAATTAATTTTAAGTGAAACAGATACATTTCTTAATGATTTAAAAGATTTTATTGAAAAAATGAAATCAATTGAAAATCTTAATGGCTGGATTTGTGGCCTTGGACATGGAATTAACAAAAATACTCCAGAAAAAAATGTTCATTTATTTATAGAAAATATCAGAAAAGAATTTAGCTAATAGATATGGTTAAATATATAGGTGAAAAAGATTATGAGCACGGAAGTAAAGAAAAAATTGGTGTTTTAATTACTAACCTAGGCACTCCAGATGCTCCAAATAAAAAAGAACTAAAAGTATATCTTAATCAATTTTTGTCAGACCCTAGAGTAATCGAATTACCTAAAATCTTATGGCAAATTATATTGAAGCTAGTAATTTTGCAAATAAGACCTTCTAAATCAGCAGAAGCATACAAACAAATTTGGACTGATAAGGGTTCCCCACTTTTAGATATAGCAAACAGACAACTAAATAAAATACAATCATCTTTTTCTTCAAAAAATGAAAATATAGTTTTTGAAGTAGGTATGCGTTACGGCAATCCATCTATTTCAGATGCTTTATCAAAACTTCAAACAAAACAAATAAGAAGATTATTAGTCTTGCCTATGTATCCACAATATTGTGCTGCAACAACAGGTAGTACATTTGATGAGGTAACTAATGTTTTGCAAAAATGGCGTTGGATACCTGAAATGCGATTTATCAATCAATATTTTGAAGAAAAAAATTATATAGAAGCATTATCAAATTCTATAAAATCATTTTGGAAAAAAAATAAAAAACCACAAAAAATTATTTTTAGTTACCATGGTATACCAAAAAGATATTTGACTAACGGTGATCCATATCATTGCTTTTGCCTTAAAACTACAAGATTAGTCAAAGAACATTTGGAATTATCCGATGATGAAATAATGACAACTTTCCAAAGTAGATTTGGTAAAGCGGAATGGTTAAAGCCATATACAAGCGAGACTTTAAAAGAATTACCGAAGCAAGGAATTAAAAATATACATATAATATCTCCAGGTTTCAGTAGTGATTGTCTTGAAACACTAGAGGAGCTTGAGGAAGAAAATAAAGAATATTTTATGGAATCAGGTGGAGAAAATTACCATTACATACCTTGCTTGAATGATCATGACGATCATATAAACGTTTTTGTAAACCTTATAAAAAAACATATTCAAGGTTGGCCACTATGATTTCAGATCCAAAATTTAATACTGCAAAAGAATGGTTTGAAAAACTACGAGATAACTTGGTTGAAACTATACAAAACATTGATGAAAAAAAATTTGAAATAAGTAACTGGGACCACAAAAGTGATGGTGGCGGTAAAATGAGTAAAATTAAAGGTAATATTATTGAAAAAGGTGGAGTAAATATATCTACTGTTGCAGGGACATTTAATGAAAATATGAGAGAAGCTATTCCAGGTGCTAAAGAAGATCCAAATTATAATGCAACTGGCATCAGTGTTGTATTACATCCTGTTTCACCAAAAATTCCTTCTATGCATTTTAATACAAGACTCATTAAAACCACTCAGGAATGGTTTGGTGGAGGTATGGATATTACACCTTGTTTAATATTTGAGAATGAGAAAAAATATCATCATGGTTTAGAAGTTTTATGTAATAAATATGATAAATCTTATTATCCCAAATTTAAAAAATGGTGTGATGATTATTTTTTTCTTAAACACAGAAATGAACCAAGAGGTGTTGGGGGAATATTTTTTGATTACCTTCAAACTGGTGATTGGGGAAAAGATTTCGAATTTGTCCAAGAAGTAGGTAATTATTTTCATAAATTTATTAAAACTACTTTAACTACTCTTAAGGATGAAGAGTGGAGTGAAGAAGAAAAAAAGATACAATTAGTTAAGCGTGGTCGCTACGCTGAGTTCAATCTATTATATGATAGGGGTACCAAATTTGGATTAGAGACGGGAGGTAATATTGATGCCATTCTCATGTCAATGCCTCCAGTAGCTAATTGGGATTAAATTACATTTCTTTTATAACTTTGCCAAATTTTTTAACTTCATCCCAATTTGTAAACTCATAACTTTTAGTTACATCAGTTGGCCCTTTAGTAAACCACATTATCAATCTAATAATATATTTATCTAAAAATCTATAAGATGGATAATCAACTTTACCAGCAAATACACTTAATTTAGTAGGTTTCCAATTAGTGTCATTTAAAAATTTTTTAACATAAGGGTTTGTTTCAGGGGTGTTTTTATTTTTTTTTCTTGCAACCACGTTTACCGAGAAAAATGCAGTCTTAATCTGATTAAATCTTTCTAAGTTTTTTTTAACAAACTCAATTACCCTAGGATTATGCTTACCATATCTAATACTTGCCCCTATAATAATCTTGTCATACTTATTTAGGTTTTCTTCATAAGCATCTTCAATTGAACAAATTTTAATTTGATCTGTATTATGATTTTTTACTAAAGTATTACAAATAGCAACTGTTTGACCATCGGTAGTTGAATATATAATTAATGTATTTGACATCTATAAAATTTAATAAATTTATATATAAAGATAGTAAACAATCTTTAAAAATAAAATTTAAAAACTAATTTATTATTATGTCTCAAAAAGAATATAAATTTATTGGCTTAAATATGGAGTCCATTTCTATAATCTACGGAATATTTCTTATTATTTGGGCATTGACTGCAAATTTTTTAAGTTCAACTAACTCTATTACATCTTTTATACCTTCATTTCTTGGTGCGCCTGTTTTATTTTTTGCAATACTTGCTTTAATATATCCATCAAAGAAAAAATTATTAATGCACATAGTAGTTCTTTTTGGATTATTAATTGCAATTGGTGGACTTGATGTTCTAAGAAGTGTTATTTCTGGAAATTTTTTAGTTCTTTTTTGGGCTGATTTATCAAAATTGATGATGCTTTTAACAGGTTCTTTTTTTACATTTCTTTGTATTCAATCATTTAGATTTGCAAGAAGTTTAAGATAGTTATTTTTTTGTTATTATTTTTGTCTTTCTGCCTGGATTGCAAATTTTGCATATTTCACACTCCAAACCAAAACAACTTCTAGCCTGACAAAATTCTCTTCCATAAAATATTATTTGTAAATGAAGTTTATTCCAAGATTTTTTTGGAAACAAATCTTTTAAATCCTTTTCTGTTTGAACGACATTTTTACCATTTGTTAAACCCCAGCGTTGAGATAAACGATGAATGTGTGTATCAACTGGAAATGCTGGATGACCAAATCCTTGAGACATAACTACACTTGCAGTTTTGTGACCTACACCTGGTAACTTTTCTAGTTCCTCAAAACTTTCTGGAACTTTCCCTTTAAATTTTTTTACAAGTATTCTTGAAAGTTCAAAAATTGCCTTTGATTTTTGAGGTGCTAATCCACATGGACGAATAATATTATAAATTGTTTTTTTGAGTACCTTTGTCATCTTTATAGCTGTGTTTGCTTTCTTAAAAAGCGATGGTGTAACTTGGTTAACTCTTTCATCTGTACATTGTGCACTAAGAAGAACAGCTACAACTAATTCAAATTTATTTTTGTGTTTTAGAGGGATAGGAACTTTTCTATATATACGATTGAGTATTCTAGAGACCTCTTGCGCCTTTTCTATTCTTTTCACTGTTTAAAGCCTCCTTCAAGAGTTACGTATTAAGTAATACTAATAATTATGACAAAATATAGCACTTATTAATACTAATAATATTGAATATTTCCATTGAAGTAGTATGGGTCTACCATCAAATTTCTATGGAGGAAATAATATGAAAAAGACTTTAAGCATTGTTTTGTCTTTGCTTTTCATGGGTATTTTTTCACCAGCATTTTCAAACACTATTAAATGGTCAATGCCTGGTGACTCTTTAACTCTTGATCCGCATGCACAAAATGAAGGACCAACTCACATGGTTTCGCGTCAAGTATATGAAGGTTTAGTAACTCCAGGTATTAATATGGAAATACTTCCTCAGCTTGCTGAATCATGGAAAACAACTGCTGATGACACTTGGATATTTACAATACGTAAAGGTGTAAAATTTCATGATGGATCAGATTTAACAGCTAGTGATATTGCTTTCAGTATCAATAGAGCAAAAACTGCTCCATCTGATATGGTAGATTTAATTAAAAGCATTAAATCAGCATCAGCCTTAACTGATCACACAGTTCAGATTGTAACAGATGGACCAAATCCAATTCTTTTAAATCAATTAACTCAGATATTTGTTATGTCTGAAGATTGGGCAAAAGCAAATGGTTGTGAAGTTTCATACAACTGGGATGCAGGTGAAACATCTTATTGTGCTTCTAATGCAAACGGAACTGGACCTTTCAAAATTAATTTTAGAGAACAGGACGTAAGAACTGTTTTTGAAAAAAATAATGATTGGTGGGGCGATGATAGTACTTTCAATGTAGATACTATTGAATTACTTCCAATTGCAAATGATGCAACAAGAGTTGCAGCACTTCTATCTGGAGAAATTGACTACACAAACGTTGTTCCAGTTCAAGATATTGAGAGAATCAAATCTTCTGCTGTACATGGTGTAAAAATGACTCCTCAAAATAGAACAATATTTTTTGGAATGGATCAAGGTTCTGCTGAATTAAATTCATCTAATATCAAAGGTAAAAATCCTTTTGCTGATAAAAGAGTTCGTTTGGCTATGTACCATGCTTTAGATATGGAAGCTATTAAGGATAAGGTAATGAGAGGACAAAGTGTTCCTGCAGGAATTATCACTGCTCCTGGTGTAAACGGTCATACAGCTGCACGTGATGAAAGATTACCTTATGATCCAGAGCTATCAAAAAAACTATTAGCAGAAGCTGGTTATCCAGATGGATTTGAGGTTACACTAGATTGTCCAAATGATCGTTATATTAATGATGAAGCAATCTGTGTTGCTGCAATTGGTATGTTTGCTAAAATTGGAGTTGATGTAACTCTTGATGCAAAAACTAAAAGTCAACACTTCTCAGAAGTTAAAGAAGGTGACGCAAATGGTATGACAAGTGACATGTACATGTTAGGTTGGGGTGTTCCAACTTTTGACAGTCATTATGTATACTCATACTTATTTGACAGTGCTGGTAGCTGGAATAAAGTTAATTTCAGCAATGCTAAAGTTGATGAGTTAGTAGCAGCAATGGGTGTTGAAACTGACCAAGATAAAAGAAATGCTATGATTGCTGAAGCTTGGGATATTACTCAAGATGACGTAACATATCTTCCTTTACATCACCAAGTTGTTAACCAAGCATCAAAAAGTAATGTCGATGTTCCAATTAGAATGAACAACGAACCATTATTTAGATTTGCAAACGTAAACTAATAAATTTTATATTTTCTGGCCAGTAAACTGGCCAGAAATTAACCCATGTTTAGCTATTTCTTTAAAAGACTCTTTCAATCTATTCTTGTAATGATTGTTGTTGCTTTTGTTTCGTTTTCCTTATTTAATTTTGTAGGTGATCCAGTAAATAGTATGACTGGAGAAGATGCTTCAGATGAAAGACGCGCTGAAGTTAGAGAAGTATTAGGTTTAAATGATCCCGTCTATGTTCAATTTTCTCGATTTTTAGTTAACGTAATTCAGGGTGATTTTGGAATATCATATCAATTAAAAAGAGAAGTATCAGACTTAATTGCAGAAAGAATGCCTGCTACTTTAGAATTAGTTTTTGTTTCCGCATTAATTGCGATCATCAGTGGTGTTATCTTGGGTGTATATACTGGTATCCATAGAGATAGTTTTATTTCTAATATTATTCTTGTGATTTCTCTAGCTGGGGTATCACTGCCAACATTCATAATAGGAATAATGTTAATTTATTTGTTTTCAGTAATCTTGGGAGTTCTTCCATCTTTTGGAAGAGGTGAAGTCACCCAATTAGGTTTTTGGACTACAGGATTTTTGACTACTTCCGGATTAAAAGCACTTATACTCCCATCTGTTACACTAAGCTTATTTCAAATGACTTATGTTATTAGATTAGTTCGGGCTGAAATGATGGAAATTTTACAAACAGATTATATTAAATTTGCCAAAGCAAGAGGTATAAAAAGGAGTGCTATTAACTATAAGCATGCGCTTAAAAATGGATTAATTCCAGTTATTACTATTACAGGTATCAACATCGGAACTTTAATTGCTTTTTCAATTATTACGGAGACAGTTTTTCAATGGCCTGGCATGGGGTCATTATTTATCAAAGCAGTATACTTTGTCGATATTCCTATAATGTCAGCATATATGATCATGGTAGCTTTCATATTTGTTATGATAAATTTTATTGTAGATATCACATACTATTTTATTGATCCTAGAATTAGATTGAAGGAAGAGGGTAGTTAGAAATGCTACTTAAAACCTATAATAAAATATATGATACTGATATTGGATACAGTTTCTTTAATTCTAAATTAGCAGTAATTTCTTCAACAATATTTTTTACTATACTTTTTTGTTCTGTATTTGCTGGGATAGTTGCTCCTTATAATCCTTTTGATCCAGCATCAGTTTCTTTAATGGATGCCTTTACCCCACCAGTATGGTCGGAGGGAGGAAGTTTTAGCTTTA
>CACLXJ010000008.1 GCA_902610845.1 uncultured Alphaproteobacteria bacterium
TGGTGCAGGTGAAAAAAATAAGATTTGGCCTTTAGAGAACTACATCGAGTTATGTAACTATTTTGAAAGAAACAATAAGACTATAGTTTTTTTTATTGGACCTGATGAATTATTTTTAAAAGAAAAATTAAAAGATCTTTACCCTAACTCCATATTTATTGAGGATCATATTACTGGATATCAAAATATAGAAATTATTATTGCTACAACTAAATATTTACAATTGGCTATTTCGAACGATAGTGGTGTTAGTCATATGCTATCAGCTGGATACTGCCCATTAATTAAACTCTTTGGCCCCAAAGATTCTAGAAAATTTACTCCTGAAAATCCAAATCTATTTTCTATATCTTCAAGTAATTTTAACTCAAAAAATATCAATAAAATACCTGTCTCTAGAGTGATCGAAGAGATAGAAAAAGTTCTGATTTAAAATTTCATATATTAGAAGGTAGACAAGTATATTTTACATCATTACTTGTTTTATTTTATATGTTCAAATTTGATAAGCTTGTATTTGGAGATGCTGGGTGGGGCGATGAATTTCTTATAGCAACACTCATGACGCTATTGGTAAGTATTTTATCAATGGGGCTTGGTCTTTTTTTAGCAATTCTTACAGTTTGGGCAAAAATAATTCAAAACAGAATAACTAGATTTATAGCAAACTTTTATACAACGGTAATTAGAGGTGTTCCTGAATTATTAGTTATCTATTTAATCTTCTTTGGCGGTAATGCTGTAGTTATGAGTATAGCTAAAGTTTTTGGTTATAATAAATATATTGAATTAAATGCACTTACAATTGCAACAATAGCAATTGCACTAATATCAGCAACATATTCCAGTGAAGTTTTAAGAGCTTCTTATTTATCTATATCTAAAGGTCAATTAGAAGCTGCAAAAGCACTTGGCTTGAATAAGTTTAGTATTTTTTTTAAAGTAATCTCACCTCAAGTAATTAGGCACGCGTTGCCAGGCATTGGTAATGTTTGGCAGATTACTCTTAAAGATACTTCTCTTATTTCAGTAACTGGTTTGGTTGAAATTATGCGACAAACTAGAATATCTTCTAATGTTGAACATTCACCATTAACTTTCTTAGTTACAGCAGCAATATTATATTTATGTTTAACAACAATTTCTGGAAGAGTTTTTAAGTCTTTAGAAGTTAATTATTCTAAAGGATTTACAGCATGATTGAATTTATTAATAATATTCAAAATTCTTTAATTTACAAAAATTTCTTTTTGGTTTTGTCAGGCTTAGATAATACTCTTTTATTACTATTAATTTCATTACCAATAGGTTTTATTTTAGCATTATTATTTGCTTTAGGAAGAGTTTCTAAAATTACATTCTTATCAAGAACAATTGCTAGTTATATTTTTGTAATTAGAGGAACACCTTTACTTGTTCAAATATATTTAATTTATTTTGGCTTAGGTTCGGTAAAATTTATTAGAGAAAGTTTTTTATGGTATGCATTGAAAGAACCTTTTTGGTGTGGGGTAATAGCACTCACTATTAACACTGTAGCATATGGAGCAGAAATTTTTAGAGGAGGTATTCAATCAATTGAGAAAAGTCAAGTTGAGTCAGGTTTATCACTTGGATTTGGAAAATTTTTACTTTTAAGAAAAATTATATTACCTATAGCTATTCGAAAAGTCTTACCCTCTTACGGTAATGAATTAATACTAATGGTTAAGGCTACTTCTTTAGTTAGTCTTACAACATATATGGAAATGACTGGTATCGCTAGAAAGATAATGGCTAAAACGTTTGCGCCAGTAGAAGCCTTTATTGCAGCAGGTATACTTTATCTTTTTTTAAATTTTTTAATGGTACAATTTGTTAAATATTTAGAATGGAAATATAATCCACACTTAAGATTAAATAATTAATTCCTAAACTTTTTGTGACATGCTCCACAATTTGCTGCCATTACTTTAAAAGCATCATTTAGCATTTCACTATCCTCGAATTCAGCGCTAAGTGAAATCATCTCAATATCACTTACAAACTTATCATTTAATTCATTAAAAGTTTCTCTATCATTCCATATTTCTTCACTAGCACCTTTGTGCTGACTTCCTTCAGGATAGTGATCTTTAAATTCTGTTGCAGCATGTAACAATGTTTCGTTTAATTCAAGAATTGCCTCATAATCATTGGTTTTTAATAATCTAAATATTTGAGAGGAGGTACTTTTAACTTTTTGCATTAAAGCCATTCTATTATTTACTATTTCTTCAAGAGATTTATCTTCTAAAGTTACTTTATGGCCCATCAAAATGGTTGGAGTAATTAAGGATAGTGCTATGAGTATAATTTTAAAGCGTGTAATCATTTTCTTTTAATGCTGTTAAAAGATAATTATATCCAATTATAGCATATTCAAGAGGATTAGCTTTTTTAGGGTCTTGTTCAGCTTCAATTATAAGCCATTCTTGATACTTTTCTTCAAATAATATTTTTATTAACGGCTCATAGTCGATGCATCCATCACCTGGTACAGTGAAAACACCATTTAAAAAAGACTCTCTAAAACTTAAGTCGTCCTTTATTGATTTTTGAAAAACATCTTTTCTAATATCTTTACAATGAACATGATTAATTCGAGAAATATAATTTTTTAATACTCTTTCATAATTTGCTTCAGCAAACATCAAATGTCCAGTGTCAAATAGTAAATAAGTATTTTTATTTGTCATATCCATAAATCGATCTACATCTTCCTCGGATTGTATAATAGTTCCCATATGTTCATGATACGACATTGGAATTCCTTCATCCATAAGCATATCTGACAATTCACTAATTTTTTTGCAATAGCTTTTCCATTCATCTTTTTCAAGTTTAGGTCTTTTACTTAGCGCTTTTGACTGATCTCCTTGAATTGATCCAGACACATCAGCAAAAATAAAAACATCTGCATTTATTAACTTTAATAAGTTTAAATGATCTTGAAGTGCTAACCATTCTTCTTTAGCACTTCTTTTTCTTAGTAAAGCACCATACCAACCACCTGGCATTTTTAAATTGAATTTTTCTAAAAGAAATTTTGTTATTCCTGGGTTTCTTGGAAATTTTCCACCTAATTCAATACCTGTAAATCCAGACGTACTTGCATCCTCTAAACATTTCTCAATAGGAGTATCTCCTCCTAATTCTGGCATATCATCATTGCTCCATGCAATAGGCGCAATGCCAAGTTTAATTTTCATGAAGTTTTACATATTTCATGATAGATGAAAAATAAAGATAAATATGAACATATTATTAGTTGATGGAAATGAAAAAGAAGCCTCAGATCGGTATATAAAATTGGGTATGGATACTCAATTTCAAGTGTATGAAAAAATTTTAAAAAAATATTCAAATTCAAAAATAAATGTAACTACTATTCATCCTGCTATTCATGATAATTATATGCCTATAGGTATCAGTCTTGATGATTTCGATGCGGTTGCTTGGACAGGTAGTTTACTCAATATATACAATGTAACAAAATCCATAACTAATCAAATAGAGTTAGCCAAAGAATTATTTAAAAGAAAGAATAAAATATTCGGAAGTTGTTGGGGGCTTCAGGTTTTAGTTACTGCTGCTGGAGGAAAAGTAAGAAAAAATCCAAATGGAATTGAAGCTGTTTTAGCAAAAAATATTACATTAAATCAAGATGGTGAAATTCATCCTATGTACAATAACAAAAAAAAATCATTTAATGCACTTTGTTGGCATTATGATGAGGCAGAAAATCTTCCAAAAGAAACTAAAGTTCTTGCTTCAAATAAGATTAGTCAGTTTCAATCTATTAGCTTTGAAGTAAATCATTCAAGTGTTTGGGCAGTACAATATCATCCAGAATTTAATTCAAAATGGATGGCTGGACTTATGGAAATGAGAAAAGATATTTTGTTGGAAGAAAAAGTATATGAAAATTTATCAGAATTCGAAAAGGAAAAGTTGATTTTACAAAACCCTGATAATCTTGGACAAAAAGAACTACAAATATATGATGATGTAGTTGATGAAGAAATCCATTCTTTAGAAATTTCAAATTGGTTAAATCTTAATAAAAATTATTGACTACATTAATAATTGATTTCCACTTACTAATACTTGAAGTTGAAATGGATTTGCTAATATTTGCCTTAACCGTTTTATCTTTTTTCCAAAGTTTACTTATTTGGCTTGTATTTTTTAAATATCCAGATTGAATTGCTGCAAGATATGCAGCGCCTAGAGAAGTAGTTTCTATATTATTTGGTCTTATGATATTTATCTGAGAGATATTTGCTAAACTTTGAAGAAAACTATTATTTTTAACCATACCTCCATCAACTCGAATCTCACTAATCTTTGTCTTAGAGTCTTTTTCCATACACTCAATTAATTCATAAGTTTGAAAAGATAAACTATCCAAAGTTGCTTTTATGATATCTTCTTTAGATGTGTTTCTAGTAATACCAAAAAATGTTCCTCTTGCATTAGGGTTCCAATATGGGGCACCAAGCCCTGTTAAAGCTGGAACAAAATATAAATTTTCATCTTTGTTTGCTTTTTTATATAGTTTATCGGTTTCACTAGAATCTTTTATAAATTTTAAATTATCTCGAATCCACTGAATTGCAGAACCTGCCACAAAAATACTTCCTTCATAGCAAAACATTTTTTTTCCTTTAATTTTAAAAGCAACAGTTGTAAGCAATCTATTTTTTGATAACTTAAATTTTTCACCAATATTCATTAGAAGGAAGCAGCCTGTACCGTAAGTACTTTTTGACTGACCTTTTTTAAAACAAGCTTGGCCGATTGTTGCTGACTGCTGATCCCCTGCCATACCTCCTATAGATATTGAATCTCCAAATAATTTAGTTGAGCCAAAATCATGTACATTTTCAACTACATTTGGTAAGATTTTTTTTGGAATTTTTAATATTTTTAAAATTTCATCTGACCATTTTTCTTTTTGAGAGTCAAAAATCATCGTTCGTGATGCATTTGATATATCTGTTAGGTGAGATTTTCCCTGAGTTAAATTCCAAAGTAACCACGTGTCTATAGTTCCAAAAAGTAAATTATCATTCTTTAAATTCTTTTTAGCTTCTTTATTATTATCAATAATCCATTTAATTTTACTTGCAGAAAAATAGGGATCTACTTCTAAACCAGTAATTTTTTGAATTTTCTTATGAATTCCTTTCTTTTTTAACTTTTCACAAAAACTTGCTGTTCTTCTATCTTGCCAGACTATAGCTCTATAAATTGGCTTCCCTGTTTTTTTATTCCATAAAACTGTTGTTTCTCGTTGATTTGTAATTCCAATTGAAATTATATCTTTAGAAACTAATTTATTTTTTTTTAGTATTTTTGAAATTAGTTTCTTAACATCCTCCCAAATTTCTGTTGCGTTATGTTCTACCCATCCTTCATTGGGAAAAAATTGCTTAAATTCTTTTTGAACAATATCAAATATCTCAAATTTTTTATTGTAAAGGACAATTCTTGAGCTTGTTGTTCCCTGATCTATGACTAAAAAAAATTTATTCATTTATTAAATATCTAAATTTTTGATAAAATTAGCATTATTTTGGATAAATTTAAAACGCAAATCAGCTTGTTTCCCCATTAAAGTTTCAAATAAATCTTCAGTATTTTTTAAATCTTTTTTTGCTTTTTCTGAATTAATCAATGTAAGATTTCTTTTCTTTTGATCCATTGTTGTTTCTTTTAATTGATCTGCTGGCATTTCACCCAATCCTTTAAATCTAGTAATGTTATAATTGTCAGACCTAAATTCTTTTTCGATAATTTTGTCTTTTTCATTTTCATCAAATGCATAAAAAGATTTATTTTTATTATAAATTTTAAATAGAGGAGGCATTGCTAAATATAGTCTATTTTCATCAATTAGACTTTTCATATATTTATAAAAAAAAGTAATAAGTAGAGTAGCTATATGAGAACCATCTACATCCGCATCTGTCATTAATATTATTTTCTCATAACGAAGCTTTGAGATTTCAAAATTCTTCCCTATTCCACAGCCTAAAGACTGAATAAGATTTTGTATTTCATTGTTATCTGCAATTTTAGATAATCCAACATTATAAACATTCAAGATTTTCCCTCTTAATGGAAGTATTGCTTGAAATTCTCTATTCCTTGCTTGTTTAGCTGAGCCTCCAGCACTATCACCTTCTACGATAAATATCTCAGAATCTTTTATTGATTTACTTGAGCAATCTACTAACTTACCTGGAAGACGATTTCTTTCTTTGATACTTTTTCTATCTAGTTCTTTAATTTTTGATAAATCCGTTCTCTGAAGTGCTCTTTCAATTAAATTATCTAAAAGTATTTTTGAATTTTTCTTGTTAGCGTTTAACCATAATAAAAATTCTTGTTGCGTGTTTGTTTCTATATCTTTTTGTAAATGAGGCATTATTATTCTTTTTTTAGTTTGTCCTTCAAAGCTTGGATCATTAATAAAGATAGAAATAATAACATTAGAGTACTCAAATATATCGTTATGATTAATATTATTTATTTTTGAAAATTGATTTTTTTGCCCATAAAGCTTTGTAGCTTTTAAAATTCCATTACGAATACCATTTTCATGTGACCCACCGTCTGGAGTTTCAATTGTATTACAGTATGACATTAAACTTGAAGTTTCATTTGTGTTAAATGATATTAATGTTTCAAAATTTTCATTATCCTTAATAGTCGATTTTAATAAAAAATTTTTATCAAATAATTTAGAATTATTTGTGTATTCAAATTCAAAATAATCTTCAATTCCTTTTTTATAAAAAAAACTTTTTTTGGCTGGAGTATTATCTTTAATTAATTCTTTATCAATTTCAAAGTTTATAGTTGTACCACCAACTAATACTGATTTCATTTTGATAAAATTATATAATTTTTTTGGAACAAATAGTGTATCTTCAAATATATTTTCATCTGGGACAAAAGAAATTTCTGTACCTTTTAAATTATTACTACATTTTTCAATTTTAATTTTTGTTTTAACTTTACCTTTTGAATAATCTTGTCGATATACTTTTCCATCTTTATAGACCTGAACTTGTAATAAAGAACTTAATGCATTTACGACAGAAATCCCAACTCCGTGTAATCCGCCAGAAGTTTTGTATGCATTGCTGTTAAATTTACCACCAGCATGAAGTGTTGTTAGAACTACCTCAAGAGCTCTTTTATTTTTATATTTTGGATGAAAATCAATAGGAATACCTCTTCCATTATCTTTTATTTTGATTGTGCCATCTTTTTTATATTGAAAACTTATATCAGTAGCGTGGCCTGCTAAAACCTCATCAATACTATTGTCTAGTACCTCATTAACTAAATGATGCAGACCATCTTGATTGGTGCTTCCAATGTACATACCTGGTCTTTTGCGAACAGGCTCAAGACCTTCAAGTACTTCAATATCTTTAGCATTATAGGTAGATTTTTTAGCCACAAACAATTATTATCAAAAGTGTTATACTAAAAACATAAAAAAAACCGCCCTAAGGCGGTTTTCTTAAAAAAAGATAAATTATATTTTCTAAACGTCGTAATATAATTTAAATTCATGTGGATGAGGTCTAATATTAATAGGATCAACCTCACTGTCTTTTTTGTAGCTAATATAAGTTTCAATAACATCTTTAGTGAATACATCACCCTCTAATAAAAATGCATGATCTTTTTCAAGAGCTTCAAGAGACTCTGCTAATGATCCAGGTGTGGATTGAATTTTAGATAAAACTTCATCACTTGCAGCGTAAAGATTTATATCTGTTGGATCACCGGGATCAATCTTATTTTTTATTCCATCTAATCCTGCCATTAACATAGCTGAAAATGCTAAGTATGGGTTTGCACTAGGATCAGGACATCTAAATTCCATTCTTTTTGCTTTAGGGCTTTGAGAATAAGCAGGAATCCTTACTGATGCAGTTCTATTTCTTTGAGAGTAAACAATGTTCACTGGAGCTTCAAAGCCTGGTACCAGTCTTTTATAAGAATTGGTAGTAGGGGCACAAAAAGCTAAAAGAGCAGGAGCATGTTTAAGTATACCTCCAATATAATTTAGAGCTAAATCACTTAGGTTGGCATAATTGCCTTCTTTGTACATAAGCGTATCACCATCTTTCCAAACACTTTGATGCACGTGCATACCTGAGCCATTATCTTCAAATAAAGGTTTAGGCATAAATGTAGCAGTCATTCCATGTTGTCTAGCAACATTTTTAACAACATACTTATATTTCATCATATCATCAGCCATCTTTAGTAAGGGCGAAAATTCTAAATCAATTTCACATTGCCCACCTGTTGCAACTTCATGATGATGTGCCTCAACAGTTAAACCAATGTCTTGCATTGTCATTACCATTTCTGTTCTAACATCTTGAAGTGTATCTACTGGTGGAAGAGGAAAGTAACCCTCTTTATGTCTTGGTTTATGACCTAAGTTTGGATTTTCATCTGTTCCACTATTCCAAGTACCCTCAACTGAATCAACTTCATGAAAGGCAAAGTTAGAACCCGAGTCAAACTGAACATTATTGAAAACAAAAAATTCTGCTTCTGGACCAAAAAAAGCAGTATCTCCAATTCCAGAAGATTTTAAATATGCTTCTGCTTTTTTAGCAATGTTTCTTGGATCTCTTGAGTAATCTACTAAAGTTACTGGATCTTTAATATTACAATGAATAGCAATTGTCTTTTCAGAAAAGAATGGGTCGATGTAAGCTGTGCTTGCATCTGGAATCACTATCATGTCACTGTCTTGAATTTCTTGAAACCCTCTCACTGATGATCCATCAAAACCAAGTCCGTCTGAAAAAGTGTCTTCATCTAAAAATTTAATTGGAATTGTAAAATGTTGTGTTGTGCCTGGTATATCGGTAAAGCGTATATCCGCCATTTTAATATCCATATCTTTAATTTCAGACATTAAATCTTTTGGAGTCGAGCTTTTTAATTTCATATCTATCTCCTAACTTCAACAAAAAGGTATGCTTTCCAGCTATACCTGGTTAAATCATGCTCTAGTTATGAAATCCGCTTTTAATGCGCGTTCCTTCAGCAAGTGGCCTACTTCCGACCTAAGGAATAGGTTGAACGATTTATAACTTTTGCATGCGTTCCTTCGGCACAATGCCTACTTCCGACTCTTTAAGAGTTGAACGATTATGAGATAATTACTTGGTTTTTAGTAAAAGTAAAGAAAAATTAGACAGCATCACTGTCTTTTTCCCCAGTTCTAATTCTTATAACTTGTTCAATATTGGATACAAAGATCTTACCATCTCCAATTTTTCCTGAGTATGCACTAGATTTTATTGATTCTATTACATCATCTACTTGACTATCCTCAACTATTACTTCTAATTTCATTTTTGCTAAGAATTCATCATCGTAAGTATCACTTGAATCCATCCCTCCAGTGGAACCTCTTTGTCTTCCAAAACCTTTTACATCTACTAATGTCATTCCAGATATGCCAAGTTCATGAAGAGCTTCTTTAACTTGAGAAAGTTTAAATGGTTTAATAATTGCTTCTATTTTTTTCATATTGTTGATAATCTATTAATAGCTTCTTTAATGTTTTCTAGAGAATTAGCAAAACTTATTCTAACAAATTCACTCGCATTATCTCCAAAACTTGATCCCGGAACTAAAGCAACTCCTTTTTCTTCAAGCGCTAAGTCTGAAAACTTTTTTCCACTTAATCCAGTTTTTGAAATATTTGGAAATGCATAGAACGCACCTCCCGGTTCAAAACATGATATTTTATCTAATTTATTTAATTCATTGAAAATGTATTCTTTTCTTTTTTGAAATTCACTAACAATTTTTGTAATTTCTTCCTGCGAACCTTTTATTGCTTCTAATCCTGCATATTGGGAAATTGATGTAGGGCAGGAATTGTAATTGACACATATTTTATTCGCATGTTCAATTAAATTATCTGGCCATATACTCCAGCCTAATCTCCATCCAGTCATACAATATGTTTTGCTCCATCCTTCAAGAACTATCAATCTATCTCTTATACTTTCGTATTCTAATAATGATGGCATTTGTTCATTATTAAAGATAATATTGCTATAAATTTCATCACTTAAAATGGAGACGTTTGGATACTGCTCTAATAAATTAACAAGATCAGTAATTTTTTTTTTATTCATATATGATCCTGTGGGATTGTTTGGATTATTTATGATTATCAAACTTGTTTTATCAGAAATTAATTCTTTTAATTGTTCAGTATTAATTTCGAAGTTATCTTTTTCTGAGAGCTTTAATGGTACAGCTTTTGCACCACTGTATTTAATCATAGATCTATAAATTGGAAAACCTGGATCTGGAAAAATTATTTCTTTATCTTCACTTCCTAACAACAATGCTGAAATAAAAATTACAGGCTTACCTCCTGGAGTTATCAAAACATTTTCTGATTTAATATTTGATTTATATTTTTTGAATACTAATTCTGAAATCGATTCTCGTAATTCAGGTATCCCATTTGATGGGGTATAACCATGATGACCATCTTTAATTGCCTTAATGGCAGCCTCCTGAATATTTATTGGTGTAGGAAAATCAGGTTGTCCTATTCCTAAATTAATAATATCTTTACCTTTAGCAGCAAGATTATTAGCTTTAGCAAGAATAGAGAATGCAGTTTCTGTTTCAAGATTAAATATTCTTTTTGAAACTTCCATATTTTTGATATAGCGAATTAATATAAAAATTAAACTTTTAATTATGTTATATGGCGAGCGTAGCTCAGTTGGTTAGAGCGCAGGCTTGTGGTGCCTGATGCCGTGGGTTCGAATCCCATCGTTCGCCCCATTTTCTATTAACTTAATTTTCTCTATTGTTTTTTAATTTATTGTACATAAAAGGCTACTAATAATAGGGGCCGGTGGTGGAATTGGTAGACACGCTAGATTTAGGTTCTAGTGCCGCGAGGTGTGAAGGTTCAAGTCCTTTCCGGCCTACCATTAGGTTTGATAAATTATGAATACAAAAGAATTAAGATCTACAAAACTTTATAAAGAATACTCATTGGAAATTCCATTTGAAGAAATTGATAGTGAAGTAAATAATAAAATAAATCAAATACTACCAACAGTTAACATACCTGGTTTTAGAAAGGGTAAAGCACCTTTAAATATTGTTAAAAAAAAATATGAAGACAATGTCTTAAATGAAGTTATTCAAAAAGTAATAGATATAAATACAAAAAAATTAATTGAAGAAAAAAAATTTTCACTTTTTAGAGCTCCAAAAGTTGAGCTTAGTAACTATGAAAAAAGTAAACCCATAACTGTAAATTTAAAGTTTGATTTAAAACCTGAAATTAAACTCAAAGATTTCAAGGATCTCAAAATAAATAAATATGAAATTGAATTAGACAAAAAAGCAGAGGAAGATCAGTTTAAGAGTTTTATTGCTTCACAAAAAAACTTCAAAAAAATTGAAAGTTCACGACAAGTTAAAAATACTGATAAAGTTATAGTTAATTTTGAATCTACTTCAGAAGATCTTCCAGAATATTTGAAATCTCAAAAAAGTTTCCCAATTGATTTAAGTTTTGATGATGGAATACTTCCAGGCTTAAATAAAGACTTGATTGAAAAAAAATTAAAAGTTGGAGATAAAGTTGAATTAAGTTTTAATTTATCTAAAATTCTCAAAGATGATAAATTTAAAAAAACAAAATTTAATTTTGAAATAATTTCAATTGAAGAAAAAATTAAATTTGAACTTACAAAAGATTTTTTAGATAAGAATGGTTTTAAAGCTGAAAAAGATCTTAAGGATTTCTTAGTAAGCAACATTAAAACTCAATACGAGCAAGGGATAAAACAAATAGAAAAAAAAGAATTAATGGATCTTTTAGATAAAAGCTATAAATTTGATTTGCCTGATGGAGTTTTAGAAGATGATTTTAATCAAATATGGCGTCGTTTAGAGCATGCAAAAAAAGAAGGCAATTTAGATGAAGACGATAAACTTCTAAAAGATGAAGATCTTAAAAAAAGATATAAAAAAATTTCAGAAAGACGAGTTAAACTTGGTTTATTAATGCAACATATCGCCTCAGAAGAAAAAATAGTTATATCTGAGGAAGAAATTAATAAAGGTATATTAGAATATAGTAGTCAATATCCAGGTCAGGAGAAGCAAATTATGGAATATTTTGAAAAAAATCCATCATCATTAGATACTATTCGAGCACCTCTAATTGAACAAAAAGTAATTGATTCAATTATTTCCAAATCTAAGACAAATGTTATAAAATTAAATGAAGATAAATATAAAAAACTTGAAGTTAAAACATTTGATATTAAGGATGCAAAAAAATGAAAGATCCAATAGATAATATTACAAATAACTTAATTCCGATGGTTGTTGAACAATCATCAAGAGGTGAAAGATCTTATGACATTTATTCAAGATTGCTAAAAGAAAGAATAATTTTTCTAACTGGTCCTATTGACGATAACATTGCAAGTCTTTTATGCGCTCAAATATTATTTTTAGAGTCTGAAAACCCAAAAAAAGAAATTTCTTTTTATATAAATTCTCCTGGAGGAATTGTTTGGTCAGGGTTAGCAATTTACGATACTATGCAGTATGTTTCTTCTAAGATTATGACTATTTGTATTGGTCAAGCAGCATCTGCTGGATCACTACTTTTAACTGCTGGAGAAAAAGGGATGAGATTTTCTTTACCTAATTCAAGAATAATGGTTCATCAACCTAGCGGCGGTATGCAAGGGCAGGTTACAGATATAGAAATTCAAACTAATGAAATAAAAAAAACAAAATTAAAATTAAATGAGATTTACGCAAAACATACAGGAAAGCAATTATCAGAAATTTCAAGTATCATGGAAAGAGATAAATATTTCTCTGCTGATGAAGCTATTAAATTTGGTTTAATAGATAAAGTTGTAAAAGGTAGAAAATAATGAATAAAAAAAATGATAAAGATTCATTATTCTGCTCCTTTTGTGGCAAAAATCAGAAAGAAGTAAAAAAATTAATAGCAGGACCAACTGTTTTTGTTTGTGATGAATGTGTTGAATTATGCATGGATATTATTAAAGAAGATAGTAAGAATAACAAATTTAAAATAAAAAAAGATATACCAAAGCCTTCAGAGATAAATAAATTTTTAAATGATTATGTAATAGGTCAGAAAGAATCAAAAAAAATACTTTCAGTAGCAGTTTATAATCATTATAAAAGATTATCATCTAATTTAGAAAACGATAATATCGAAATCTCAAAATCAAACATTCTTTTAGTTGGTCCTACCGGAACAGGTAAAACATTATTAGCTCAGACTTTAGCAAAAATATTAGATGTTCCTTTTACAGTTGCAGATGCAACGAGTTTAACTGAAGCAGGATATGTTGGGGAAGATGTGGAAAATATAATTCTTAAATTATTACAAGCTTCTGATTACAATGTTGAACGTGCACAAAAAGGCATAGTTTACATTGATGAAATTGATAAGATTGGAAGGAAGAGTGACAATCCATCTATAACAAGAGATGTTTCTGGAGAAGGTGTCCAGCAAGCTCTGCTTAAAATTATGGAAGGAACTATAGCTAGTGTTCCACCACAAGGAGGAAGGAAACATCCGCAACAAGAATTTTTACAAGTAGATACTTCTAACATACTTTTTATATGTGGGGGTGCCTTTTCTGGTTTAGAAGAAATAATAAAGTATCGTTTAAAAGGAACTGCTATAGGTTTTAATTCTAAATTGGAATTAGAAACTGAAAAAACTGTTGGAGCGTCACTTAAGAAGCTAGAGAATCAAGATTTATTAAAGTTTGGAATGATACCTGAATTTATTGGAAGACTTCCAGTAATTACTACTTTGAGTGAATTAGACGAAGATATGCTAATTCGAATAATGACTCAGCCAAAAAACGCTATTGTTAAGCAATTTGAATCTCTTATGAAAATGGATGGAGTAAAATTAGAAATTAAAGATGATGCTTTAAAAACAATTGCAAAGCTAGCGGTTTCTCAAAATACTGGAGCGAGAGGTTTAAGATCTATAATAGAGGATTCGTTAATGGATCTAATGTATAAAGTGCCAGATCAAAAAGACTTATATAAGGTGGTAATAAATAAAGATGTTATTTCAAAAAAAACTGATCCTATATTAATTTATTCAAATAAGGAAAGTAGTCAAAAATTAATGTCTAACAACTCTTGAATTTAATTATTATATAAACATCTATATATTATGAAAAAATATTTAATCCCTGTTCTTCCACTTAGAGACATAGTGGTATTTCCAAATATGGTCGCACCTCTATTTGTAGGTAGAGAACAATCAGTAAATGCACTTAACCATGTTATGAAGGGTGATAAAAAAATTTTTTTAATTTCTCAAAAGAATTCAAAAGTTGATAATCCTAATAAGGAAAATTTATATTCTTTTGGCACTGTTGCTAAAATTATACAACTTTTGAAACTTCCAGATGGTACACTCAAGGTTCTAGTTGAAGGTATACAAAGAGCAAAAGCTAATCAAATAAATTTTAATAAGGAATATATTACTGCATCAATCAGTGAAATTAATCATAAAACAAAAAAAAACTCGAATATTAAGGCGCTTCAAAAACTTATTGTAGAGCAGTTTATCGAGTTTCAAAAAATTAATAAAAAAGTTTCTCTCGATGTACTTAATAATGTCAAATTATCAAACAACCCAGATAAAATTGTTGATATCATTGTATCAAATATATCAATTTCTATATCTCAAAAACAAGAAATTTTAGAAATTATAAACACAGAAGGAAGATTGAATAAAATTTATGGGTATTTAGTTTCTGAAATTGATTCTTTTCAAGTTGAGAAAAAAATTAAAGGCCGCGTTAAAAGGCAAATGGAGAAAACTCAGAAAGAATATTATTTGAATGAACAAATGAAAGCAATTCAAAAAGAATTAGGAGAAAATGAAGACCTAGATGAAATTGCTGAGCTCGAGAAAAAATTAAATCAATATAATTTATCTAAGGAAGCTAAAGAGAAATGTACATCAGAAATTAAAAAATTAAAAAATATGAGCCCTATGTCAGCTGAGGCAACTGTAATTAGAAATTATCTAGATTGGGTAATGTCAATTCCGTGGAATAATCCCGATATGGTTACCCAAAATATCAATAAAGCATCTAATATTTTGGAAAGTGATCATTATGGATTAGATAAAGTTAAAGAAAGAATTCTTGAATATCTAGCAGTTCAAAAAAGAACCGATAAACTCAAAGGTCCAATTTTATGTTTAGTTGGACCTCCAGGTGTTGGAAAAACATCTCTAGGTAAATCTATTGCAAATTCCACAGGAAGAAGTTTCGTCAGAATGTCACTAGGGGGTGTAAGAGATGAAGCGGAAATCAGAGGGCATAGGAGAACATACATTGGATCAATGCCTGGCAGATTTATCCAAGCAATGAAAAAGTCAAAATCATCTAATCCATTAATTCTTTTAGATGAAATTGATAAACTTGGCTCTGATTGGAGAGGTGACCCATCTTCCGCACTTTTAGAAGTGCTTGATCCTGAACAAAATAGTAAATTTAATGACCATTACTTAGAGATTGACTATGATCTTTCTGATGTAATGTTCGTATGTACAGCGAATACACTTAATATTCCTCCGGCTCTCCTTGACAGAATGGAAGTTATTAGAATACCTGGTTATACTGAAAGAGAAAAAAATCAGATAGCAAAAAAATATTTAGTACCAAAACAAATTAAAAATCATGGAATAAAAAAACCTGAACTTTCATTTAACTCTAAAGTTTTAAACTCTATAATTAGAAATTACACTAAGGAAGCTGGTGTAAGAAATCTTGAAAAAGAAATTTCTAAAGTTTGCAGAAAAACTGTAAAAAAACTAGAAACTTCAAGATTAAAAAAAATTAGTTTAAACGACAAATCACTTCAAGATTTTTTAGGTATTGCAAAATTTAGGTCAAATGAAATTGAAAAAAAGAATTTAATAGGTGTAACAAATGGATTAGCATGGACAGAAGTAGGAGGTGAAATATTATCAGTAGAAGTTATTTTATCCATTGGAAAGGGGAAACTAACTATTACTGGTAAATTAGGAGAAGTTATGAAGGAATCAATTCAAGCTGCCACATCATATGTAAAGTCAAAATCAATTAGTTTAGGAATAAATCCAAAAGATTTTGAGAATTACGATATACATATACATGTTCCAGAGGGTGCAACCCCGAAAGATGGACCTAGTGCTGGTATTGCCATATTTAATTCATTAGTCTCTTCTCTAACTAACAATAAAGTTAAAAAAGAAGTAGCTATGACAGGAGAAATTACACTAAGAGGTAGGGTACTTCCAATTGGCGGTCTCAAAGAAAAAATCTATGCAGCAAGTAGAGCTGGAATAAAAAAGGTACTCATACCACATGAAAATTATAGAGAAATTTCTGAGTTTGACAAAGAGGTGATTAAGAACATAAAGATTATACCAATTTCTGATGCGTTTGCCATTCTTGAACACACCCTAACAAAATCAATAATTTCATTAAATTTACCCGAATCTCAATTAAAAAATAACCAAAACACTACTAGTACACATTAATAAATTATTTTAAAAAAACCAATATTCTAGCCATTTAAGTACTAAATTCCTTTATTTCTGGGAAATTTTTTATAATAGTATTGACTTGTTTGGAAAACAAAGAATTATCAAAAAAATTTATTAAAGGAGACTAAAAGTGAACAAAAATGATCTTATCGCATCTGTAGCATCTTCCGCTGGACTATCAAAATCTGACGCAACTAGAGCAATTGAAAGTTTTCTAGATTCAATAACTAATTCTCTTAAAAGAGATGAAAAAGTTAGTATAGTAGGTTTTGGTAATTTTAGCGTTAGTCACAGAAAAGCTACTACTGGTAGAAATCCTAGAACTGGTGAATCTATTCAAATACCAGCATCTAAAAGACCAAAATTTACTGTAGGAAAAGCTTTAAAAGACTCAGTAAACAATTAATTATCTTTTTTTCTTGCACCGGCTGTTAAATAAATTTAACAGCCGTTTTTATTTGGGTGTTTAGCTCAGTTGGTAGAGCATCTCGTTTACACCGAGAGGGTCGGGAGTTCAAGTCTCTCAACACCCACCATGCGCGGGAGTAGTTCAGCTGGTTAGAACGCTGCCCTGTCACGGCAGAGGCCGCGGGTTCGAATCCCGTCTCTCGCGCCACTTATTTCAGTGTTTTTTTGTGTACTAAAGTCGCAACGAGACACATTGTTATTGTTGAATAAATCGTTAAATACATTACTAATTTAATTGTGAGATTATAGTGTCAGAGCTTCTATTTGAATATTTACCCATTTTGATATTTATATTTATTGCATTGGCATTAGCTGTGGGAATGACATTGTTATCTTTTGTAGTAGGAGACTCTCAACCAGATCAAGAAAAATTATCGGCTTATGAATGTGGATTTGAGGCTTTTGACGACGCTCGTGGACGATTTGATGTAAGATTTTATTTAGTAGCGATCTTATTTATTATCTTTGATTTAGAAGTGGCTTTCTTGTTTCCATGGGCAATAACACTGGGTAAAATTGGAGTGTTTGGTTTTTGGTCAATGATGATTTTTCTTACCATTTTAACTATTGGATTTATTTATGAATGGAAAAAAGGAGCTTTAGAATGGGAGTAGATGAAGCAAAAAAAATTGTTGATGATACTTTAAATACAGAATTATCTTCAAAAGGTTTCTTAGTTGCTAGCTATGATAAAATTCTTACTTGGGCTAGAACTGGTTCCTTATGGCCTATGACATTCGGATTGGCATGTTGTGGAGTAGAAATGATACATTCTTACATGGCAAGATATGATCTAGATCGTTATGGAGTCATACCAAGAGGTAGCCCTAGACAATCTGATGTAATGATTGTTGCTGGCACACTAACAAATAAAATGGCACCGGCTTTAAGAAAAGTTTATGATCAAATGCCAGAACCTCGGTGGGTAATATCAATGGGATCATGTGCAAATGGTGGCGGATATTATCACTACTCGTATTCTGTAGTTAGAGGGTGTGATAGGATAGTTCCCGTTGATATTTACGTACCAGGATGCCCCCCAACAGCAGAAGCATTAGTTTACGGCATATTGCAATTACAGAAAAAAATTAGAAGAGAAAATAAATTTAAAAGATAATTTTATATGATTAAAATTCTTACTAAAATAGATGGTATAAATAATGTTTTAGAGAACAACAATTTGTTAGAAATAGAATTTGAAAAAAAAAATATTATAAAAATTTTTAACGAATTAAGAGATAACACTGAGCTTAATTTTAATCAATTATTAGATATTACAGCTGTGGACTACCCTTCAAGAGAATTTAGATTTGATTTAATTTATATTTTACAAAGTTTAACAAAAAATAAAAAAATTATTCTTAAAACTTTTATTAAAGAAAACGAAAACATAGAATCAATAATCAATATTCACAAATCTGCTGATTGGTATGAAAGAGAATGTTATGATTTATTTGGAATAGAATTCATTAACCACCCTGATTTAAGAAGAATAATGACAGATTACAATTTTGAAGGTTATCCATTGCGCAAAGATTTTCCTTTAACAGGGCATACTGAAGTTCGCTATGATGATCTTGAAAAAAAAGTTATATATGAACCAGTAAAGTTAACCCAAGAATTTAGAAATTTTGATAGTGAATCTCCTTGGGAAGGAATGGAAAACAAACTTTTTGGTGATGAGAAATCTACTGGTGAAAATTAAATGAAAGAAGTTGAGCTTAATACAACTACAATTAACTTTGGCCCCCAACATCCAGCTGCGCATGGTGTTTTACGTTTAGTAGTTGAGCTGGAAGGTGAAGTAGTTCAAAGAGCAGAACCACACATCGGATTGTTACATAGGGGGACAGAAAAATTAATTGAATATAAAACTTATCTTCAGGCTGTCCCTTATTTTGATAGACTTGATTACGTTTCACCAATGTGTCAAGAACATGCTTTTGCATTAGCAACTGAAAATCTCCTAGGTATCAATGTTCCTGAAAGAGCTAAATATATTCGAGTTATTTTTGCCGAAATTACTAGAATACTAAATCATTTGTTAAATATACCTGCCTATGCTGCTGACATTGGTGCAGTGACACCATTTTTATGGTGTTTTGAAGAAAGGGAAAAGCTTTTAGAATTTCATGAAGCCGTATCTGGGGCAAGATTTCATGCAGCCTATTTTAGACCTGGTGGCGTTCATCAGGATATGCCAGAAGGAATGGAAGAAAAATTATTTGACCATTTTAAAACTCTTCCAAAATTTATTGATGATCTTGAAAGCTTGCTGACTAATAACAGAATATTAAGACAAAGATCAGTTGATATAGGAATAATTTCAAAGTTAGAAGCAATTGAATGGGGGTGTTCTGGCCCTGTATTAAGAAGTACAGGTGTAGCATGGGATTTAAGAAGATCTCAACCTTATGACGCCTATGATCAAGTTGATTTTGAAGTTCCTGTTGGAAAAAAAGGTGATTGTTTTGATCGATATTTGGTACGTATAGAGGAAATGAGACAAAGCATTAGTATTATTAACCAATGTTTAAATAAAATTAAACCAGGCCCAATATCGATCGAGGATAATAAAATTACACCTCCTAAAAGAAATCAAATGAAAAAATCAATGGAAGCTTTAATTCATCATTTTAAACTTTTTACTGAAGGTTACCGTGTTCCAGCTGGCCAAGTTTATAGTGCAGTAGAAGCTCCTAAAGGTGAATTTGGTGTTTACCTTGTTTCTGACGGATCTAGTAAACCATATAGATGTAAAATAAGAGCACCAGGTTTTGCACACCTTCAAACATTGGATCATTTATCTAAAGGCCACTTAATGGCTGACATAGCTGCTATACTAGGTAGCTTAGATATTGTTTTTGGAGAGATAGACAGATAATGCATCATCCTGGTACAAACAATAAAGTATATAAAAAAATTAATGATAATTTTGAATGGTCTTCAGAAAATTTTAAAAAAATTTCTGAAATAATTAAAAAATATCCATCAAACCGTATTCAAAGCGCGGTTATCCCTTTACTTGATTTAGCACAGAGACAAAATAATGGATGGCTAAGTAAAAACTCAATGGAAAAAGTAGCTGAAACTCTAAGTATGTCTTATATAAGAGTTTTGGAAGTTGCCACTTTTTATTCGATGTTTAATTTAGAACCTATTGGTAAAAATTTTGTCCAAATTTGTAGAACAACACCTTGCTGGTTAAGAGGGAGCGATAAACTTTCTAAAGTTGCACAAGAAGTTTGTGAAACCAATATTGGCGAGACAAGTGAGGATAAAAAATTTACAGTTGTTGAAGTTGAATGCTTAGGTGCATGTTGCAATGCTCCTATGGTCCAGATAAATGATGATTATTATGAAGATTTAGATGAAGAGAGTTTTAAAAAAATACTTCAAGATTTAAAAGATGATAAATCAATAAAAGTAGGCTCACAAATTGGTAGAAAATCATCACAACCTGAAAGAAAATTTGATGCTTAAAGAAAAAGATAAAATTTTTAAAAACTTATACGGTTTTGAAGACTGGAAATTAGAAGGTGCTAAAAAAAGAGGTATTTGGTCAAATACTAAAGATCTTATAACAATGGGTAGCGAAAAAATTGTTGAGGAAATTAAAAATAGTCAATTAAGAGGAAGGGGAGGAGCAGGTTTCCCTGCGGGATTAAAGTGGTCATTTATGCCAAAAGACTCTGGAAAAGATCATTATCTAGTTGTTAATGCAGATGAGTCTGAACCAGGCACATGCAAGGATCGAGAGATTATGAGAAACGACCCACATCTTCTTTTAGAAGGTTGTTTAGTTGCGGCCTTTGCAATGCATGCACATACTTGCTATATTTACATAAGAGGTGAATATTATTCTGAATCTTCTAATTTACAGAAAGCAATAGATGAAGCTTACGCAAATAATTTAATTGGTAAAAATGCCTGTGGTACAGGGTGGGATTTTGATATTTATCTTCACAGAGGAGCTGGAGCATATATTTGTGGTGAAGAAACTGCTTTACTTGAAAGTTTAGAGGGTAAAAAAGGTCAACCCCGATTAAAACCTCCATTTCCAGCTGGCGCAGGTTTATATGGATGTCCTACAACAGTTACAAACGTTGAAACAATTGCTGTCTCGCCAACTATTTTAAGACGTGGTTCTAAATGGTTTGCTAATTTAGGTAGTTCAAATAATACAGGTACAAAAATTTTTAGTATCTCTGGACACGTAAATAACCCATGTAATGTAGAAGAAGAAATGGGTATATCACTGAAAGATCTCATTGAAAAACATGCAGGTGGGGTAATAGGTGGTTGGGAAAATTTATTAGCTGTAATTCCTGGGGGCGCAAGTGTGCCTTTATTACCTAAGTCTATTTGTAATACTGTTAAAATGGATTTTGATAGCCTAAAAGAAGTTCAAAGTGGATTAGGAACTGCGGCTGTTATTGTAATGAATAAATCAACAGATATTGTTGAGGCAATAGCCAGATTATCACATTTTTATAAGCATGAAAGTTGTGGTCAATGTACACCTTGCAGAGAGGGTACTGGATGGATGTACAGAATGATGGAAAAAATGATTCATGGAAATGTTGAACATCAAGATATTGATAAACTTTTAGATGTGACTAAGCAAATTGAAGGTCATACTATTTGCGCTCTAGGCGATGCTGCTGCTTGGCCTATTCAAGGTTTGTTTAGACACTTTAGACCTGAAATTGAAAAAAGAATTCAAGAAAGAAACAGACGAGTAGCTTAGTGCCAAAGATAACAATTGATAACAAAGAATACGAATTTGAAAACGGCATGACCGTAATGCAAGCTTGTGAACAAGCAGGAACTGAAATTCCAAGATTTTGTTATCATGAAAAACTCTCAATAGCAGGAAACTGTAGAATGTGTTTAGTAGAAATGGAAAAAGCTCCAAAACCTATTGCATCATGTGCCATGCCAGCTGCAGACGGAATGGTTATAAAAACAAATACAGATACAGTCAAAAAAGCTCGAAAAGGTGTAATGGAGTTTCTTCTTATTAATCATCCATTGGATTGCCCTATTTGTGATCAAGGGGGAGAATGTGATCTTCAAGATCAAGCGATGTATTATGGTTTTGATAAAACTAGATATGAAGAAAATAAAAGAGCAGTTCAAAATAAAAATATGGGACCACTTGTTAAAACAATTATGACAAGATGTATACATTGTACAAGATGCGTAAGGTTTTCTACAGAAGTTGCGGGCGTTGATGATATAGGTTTGCTTGGCAGAGGTGAAAATGCTGAGATTACTACGTACTTAGAAAAAACTATTGAGTCAGAATTATCTGGAAATGTAATTGATTTATGTCCTGTTGGTGCTTTAACAAGTAAACCATATGCGTTTAAATCTAGACCATGGGAATTAACTAAGACAGAAACATTTGATGTTTTTGATGGTGTAGGTTCAAGTATAAGAATTGATACAAGAGGAAAAAAAGTTTTAAGAGCTCTTCCTAGAATAAATGAAGAAACCAATGAAGAATGGATAAGTGATAAATCTAGATTTGCAGTTGATGGACTCTCAAGTCAAAGATTGGATAGTGTATATTCTAAACCGAATAAAAAACTGCAAAAATCTTCATGGGATGATTCATTTGAATTAATAAAAAAAGAAATTACAAAAAGAGGTAAAGAAAATACTGTATTCCTATCGGGTAAGTTTACCGATATTGAAACTTTATATTCTGCACAAAAATTTAGCAATTCACTAAAATCAAAAAACTATGATTGCAGATTTGATAACACACAAATTATCGATAATTCATCTTCAAGTTATAAATTTAATTCAACAATTCAAGAAATTGAAAAGGCTGATGCTATTCTTTTAATCGGATCCAATCCTAGATGGGAAGCGGCGGTACTAAACGCTAGAATTAGAAAGGCATATATTGAAAATAACTGCAAAATTGGTCTTATAGGTCCTAAATTAGATCTTACTTACGACTATCATCATCTATCTGATTCTTTAGATTACCTTAATAAATTATCTAATAATAAATCTGATTTTAATAAAGTTTTAAAATCTGCAAAAAACCCTCTTATAATATTAGGTACTTCAGCAATAAATAATGATCATGGAAAAAAAATATTAGAAACTGCAGGATTAATTGCGAAAAAAATTCAAAAAAATAAAAATATAAATCCATTAAATATTCTTAACCAAGATATTTCTAGAGTAGGAGCATTAGATTTGAAATTCTATAATAAAAAATTTGATAATGACTACAACAAACAATTAAAAAAACATATCGATAAAACAAAGCCTGTAGTTTTCTTAATGGGGTTAGATGAGATAAATTTTTCAACATTTGAAAATGCTTTTGTTGTTTATCTTGGTCATCATGGAGATGTTTCAGCCTCTATAGCTGATGTAATTTTACCAACCCCTGCATATACTGAGAAAAGTTCTACTTATATGAATATAGAAGGTAGAGTTATTCAAACAACTAAGTGTCATAATCAAATGGGTGAAGCAAAAGAGGAGTGGAAAATTTTTAGAGTTTTAAGCGACTTATTTGAAAAAAATTTAAATTTTAATAATCTTTGGGAACTTCGAAATGAACTTACAAGTACCTATGGTCAATTTGCTCTCTTAAATGAAGTAATTTCTATTGGCGAAATAACTTTTGCTAAAAATAATAAAATTAAGAATATTAAAATTAAATATAACATTGAAAATTTTTATATGAATGACTCTATTTCTAGGTCTTCTGAAACAATGGCAAAATGTACTAAAGATATTTTAAATAAGGCAGCATAATAATTACATGACTTATGATATATTAATTACAGGGTTAATAATCATTGCCCAAATACTTGCTGTTGTTGTGCCAGTTTTAATATCTGTAGCTTTTTTAGTTTATGCTGAAAGAAAAGTTTTAGCCCTAATTCAATTAAGAAGAGGTCCAAATATAGTAGGGCCTTTTGGTATATTACAAAGCTTTGCTGATGCATTAAAACTTATTACTAAAGAAAATATTATACCTAGTGGATCAAATAAAATTGTTTTTATTTTAGCACCCATAATAACAATGGTACTTAGCTTAGCAGGTTGGGCAGTAATACCTTTTGCTCCAGGATGGGTAGTCTCTGATATTAACGTAGGCATCATGTATCTGTTTGCAGTATCATCTCTCGGAGTATACGGAATAATAATGGCTGGTTGGGCTAGTAACTCTCAATATCCTTTTCTAGGAGCATTAAGATCAGCTGCTCAAATGGTTTCATATGAAGTATCTATTGGATTTGTAATAATTACAGTATTATTATGTGTAGGTTCTTTAAATTTATCAAAGATAGTTTTAGCTCAGCAGACTGTATGGTTTGCAATTCCATTATTACCTATGTTCATTATTTTTTTTATTTCTGCGTTAGCTGAAACAAATAGATTGCCTTTTGATCTCCCTGAAGATGAATCAACACTTGTTGCAGGATTTTTTACTGAATATTCATCTGCATCATTTGTATTATTTTTTTTAGGTGAATACGCGAGTATGATTTTAATGTCTTCTATGACTGTCATTCTATTTTTAGGCGGATGGCTTCCTCCATTTGATGTATACCCATTAAATGTTGTTCCTGGAGTAATCTGGTTTACTGTGAAAGTAATATTTATATTATTTTTATTTATTTGGGTTAGAGGAACTTTCCCAAGATATAGATATGATCAGTTAATGAGACTTGGATGGAAAGTTTTTCTACCGTTTTCTTTGTTTTGGGTTGTGGCAACTTCAGGCTTTTTAGTATATTTTGACATGCTTCCAAATTAATATGTTTAAATTAATTAAATCTTTTACTTTATTTGAATTAATTCAAGGTCTACTTTTAACTTTCAAATACATATTTAAATCTAAAGTTACAATAAATTATCCTCATGAAAAAGGTCCGCTAAGTCCACGTTTTAGAGGTGAGCATGCATTAAGAAGATATCCAAGTGGAGAAGAGAGATGTATCGCATGTAAACTTTGTGAAGCAGTGTGTCCTGCTCAGGCAATTACAATTGAAGCTGAACCAAGAGAAGATGGAAGCAGAAGAACAACAAGATATGATATAGATATGACCAAATGTATTTATTGTGGCTTATGTCAAGAATCTTGCCCAGTTGATGCAATAGTCGAAGGACCAAATTTTGAATTTGCCACTGAAACAAGGGAAGAATTAATTTATAATAAAGATAAACTTTTGGAAAATGGAGATAGATGGGAGCAAGAAATTGCTCAAAATATTCATCTCGATAGAAAATATAGATAATAATGGTTCTTTATTCATTAACATTTTATCTGTTTTCATCTGTTGCAGTTCTTTCAGCTCTAATGGTTATAAGTGCAAAAAATCCTGTTCATTCAGTTTTATTCTTAATTTTAAGCTTTGTTAATGCATCAGGACTCTTTGTTTTGTTGGGAGCTGAATTTTTGGCAATGATTCTTGTTGTTGTATATGTTGGTGCTGTTGCAGTACTTTTTCTTTTTGTTGTAATGATGCTTGATATAAACTTTGTAAAATTGAGAGAAGGTTTTTTGCAATATTTACCTTTTGGAGCATTATTAGGTATAGTTCTAGTAATAGAACTTGGGATACTTTTTCTAACAGATAGATCTTCTAATATTTATAACAATCAAACTCCATTACAACCTATAGTTAATGAAGTGGAGAATACAAAAATGATTGGACAAATACTCTACACTGAATATTTTTATTTGTTTCAAATATGTGGGATAATTTTATTAGTCGCAATGATTGGCTCAATTACACTTACATTAAGAGATAAAGGTGGTGTTAAAAGACAGAATATAGATTCTCAAAATACCGTTGATGCATCAGCAGCTATAGAAAAGAAAAAAGTAAAATTAGGCGAAGGAATTTAATTTATGATTACTCTTGAACACTATCTTTTTCTTGGAGCAATTATTTTTACCTTAGGTGTTTTAGGAATATTTTTAAATAAGAAAAATTTAATTATAATCTTAATGTCTATAGAACTCATCTTGTTGTCAGTAAATATTAATTTTATTGCTTTCTCAGCATATATTAATGATATTTCAGGACAAATTTTTGCAATGCTTACACTTACTGTTGCAGCAGCTGAAGCAGCAATTGGACTCGCCATACTCGTAGTATTTTTTAGAAATTTAGGATCAATAGAAGTAAATAAAATTAATCAACTTAAGGGATAGTAGATGGCAACCTCAATTATATTTTTACCTCTACTTGGTTTTCTTTTTTGTTTTTTACTAGGTAAACAGTTTAATTATAAAGTTTATCAAATATCAACAACCTCAATTCTTTTTCTTTGCACTTTGTTTTCTTGGATAATATTTATTCAGTTTATTAATAATAAGGAAACTGAAATAATTTTTATTCTTAACTGGATTACTTCTGGTACCTTTATTGTTGATTGGTCAATTAGATTAGACACATTAACTGCCGTGATGTTCATTGTGGTTACAACTGTTTCCGCTTGTGTTCATTTATATTCAATAGGTTATATGGAAGAAGATCCATCAAAAATTAGATTTATGGGTTATCTAAGCTTATTTACCTTTTTTATGCTTGTTCTTGTATCAAGTAATAACTTACTGCAAATGTTTTTTGGTTGGGAAGGTGTTGGACTTGCCTCATATTTATTAATTGGTTTTTGGCACCATAAAGATTCAGCAAATAAAGCTGCTATAAAAGCATTTGTTGTAAACAGAGTTGGAGATTTTGGATACGCAATTGGAATTGCTGGAATTTTTTACATTTTTGGTACGATAAGTTTCGACAGTATATTTTCACAAGTGGATCAATTTAGTGAGCATCAAATTCAATTCCTTTCATTCAGTTTTCCAACATTAGATTTTTTATGCTTTCTTTTATTCATAGGTGCAATGGGTAAATCTGCCCAATTAGGTTTACACACTTGGTTACCAGATGCTATGGAGGGGCCTACTCCCGTATCTGCACTAATACATGCTGCAACAATGGTAACAGCTGGTGTATTTTTAGTTGCAAGAATGAGTCCTCTTTATGAGTTTGCTACATTTACTAATTTATTCATTACTTTTATTGGTGCAGCTACAGCTATTTTTGCTGCCTCTATAGCCTTAACGCAAAATGATATTAAACGAGTCATTGCATATTCAACATGTAGTCAATTAGGATATATGTTTTTTGCAGCAGGTGTAGGCGCTTATAATGCATCAATATTTCACTTAACAACTCATGCCTTTTTTAAAGCTCTTCTATTTCTTTCTGCAGGTTCTGTAATTCACGCAATGCATCATGAACAGGATATGAGAAAAATGGGAGGACTTTTCAAAAAAATACCTTTTACTGCCACAATGATGTGGATTGGATCTCTTGCAATTATTGGTTTCCCATATCTATCTGGTTACTATTCAAAAGAAAGTATTTTAGAAAATGCTTTCTATGCTTCAAATGGAATAGCATCCTTTGCATATTTAGTAGGTATTTTAACTGCTTTACTTACTGCTTTTTATTCATGGAGATTATTATTCCTAACATTTCATGGTGAAAATAGATCAAATAATAAAACATATGATCACGTCCATGAATCACCTTTAGTGATGACAGTTCCATTATTTATTCTTGCAATTGGTTCTATTTTTTCTGGAATATTCTTTGCTGATTATTTTATTGGATATTACAAAAAAGAATTTTGGGATAATGCAATATTATTAACAGAAAGTTCTCATAAATATCTTCCTCTTACACAATCATTAATATCAAAATCGGCTGTTGCAATTGGAATTCTTGTCTGTGTGTTGATATATTCAAATAATTTAAACAGAGCAAAAAATCTTTCCTATAACTTAGATCCTTTATATTCTCTTTCTAAAAATAAATGGTATGTGGATGAACTATATCATAAAGTATTTGTTTTAACTTTTTTCAAATTGGCAAACTTTTTCTGGAAAAAAGGAGATGAAAAAACTATTGATGGTTTAGGACCAAACGGGGTCTCCTGGATTATTTCAAAATCTTCATCTTATGTAAGTTTATTTCAATCAGGGTATTTGTTTCATTATGCTTTTGCTATGCTTGGAGGCTTAGTAATAATTTTAACATGGTTTTTATATTACTAAATGATTGACTGGCCATTAGTATCAGTAATAATTTTTTTACCTTTAATTGGTGCTTTAATTATTCTTTTTATTAAAGAAGATGAATTAACATCAATTAATATTAAATGGGCTGCTTTATTAGCAACGTTAGGAACATTTATTTTGAGTTTAATACTCTGGTTACAATTTGATTATTCCAATCCATCTTATCAATATGAAGAAAAATTTAGATGGTTTGATGATTTTAATTTCTTCTACCATGTTGGAGTTGACGGTATCTCACTTTTTATGATTTTACTAAGCACATTTTTAACCCCGCTTTGTATTTTAGCTAGTTGGAATAATATTAAAAAAAGAGTCAAGGAATACATGCTTTCTTTTTTATTTTTAGAGACTGTAATGATTGGAATGTTTACTTCTATAGACATACTTTTATTTTATATTTTTTTTGAAGCAGTATTAATACCAATGTATCTAATCATAGGTATATGGGGAGGTAATAGAAGAATCTATGCTTCTTTTAAATTCTTTCTCTACACTCTTTTGGGGTCAGTACTCATGTTGATTGCTATTATTGTAATGTATAGAAATACAAGTTCAATGAGTATTGATTTCTTACAAGGTAATTATTTTTCCTATAATACTCAATTGTTTCTATGGCTCGCCTTCTTTGCTTCCTTTGCAGTTAAAATTCCTATGTGGCCGTTTCATACATGGTTGCCTGATGCCCATGTTGAAGCTCCAACGGCTGGATCTGTTATTTTAGCCGGAGTGCTTTTAAAAATGGGTGGATATGGTTTTATCCGTTTCTCTTTAGGTATGCTTCCAGAAGCAACAGAGTTTTTTATTCCTTTAATTATGACATTAAGTATAGTTGCCATAGTATACACTTCATTAGTAGCACTAGCACAAACTGATATTAAAAAACTAATTGCATATTCATCTGTTGCTCATATGGGAATTGTAACAATTGGAATTTTCTTAGTGAATCAACAAGGTTTAGAAGGAGCAATGATGCAAATGATTAGTCATGGACTAGTTTCAGCAGCTTTATTTTTATGCATTGGTGTTATTTATGATCGAATGCATACTAGAGAAATTGAATTCTACGGAGGATTAGTTCAAAGAATGCCACTTTATGCAACAGTATTCATGATTTTTATGCTGGGATCAGTTGGATTACCTGGGACTAGTGGTTTTATTGGAGAATTTTTAGTTATTGTTGGCGCATTTAAATTTTCAAGTTACGTTGTTATTGGCGCAGCTTTTGGAATAATATTATCCGCTGTTTACATGCTATACCTTTATAAAAGAATTATTTTTGGCACCATAACTAATAATAAACTTGCAGATATTTTAGATATAAACACAAGAGAGAAAATCATATTAATTCCTTTAGCAATCTCAGTAATATTACTAGGTATATTTCCAAATTTATTTTTAGATCCTATGAGATTATCACTTGAACTAATTATAACAAATTATGAAATAGCCAATGCTAAATAATATTTACAATATTTTTTTTATACCCGAAATTTTTTTAGCATGCTCTTCATTTGTTTGTTTACTTTTTGGCCTTTTTTTAAAAAAGAATGCTTTTAGACAAACTTCCAATCTAGCAGTTTTCGTTTTATTATTAACCATTTTGCTTGTTTACTATGATAGTGAATCAAATTTTGCAAATTATAAAAGTTTATTTAGCCACTCTTCTTTTATAAATTTTTTTAAAATTTTAGCTCTATTAGGATCTATAGCCAGTATCATCATTTCTAAAGATTATTTCTTAGGGATTAAGCTAAAAAATTTTGAAATTCCTGTTTTATTTTTATTTTCAACACTTGGGATGATGTTAATGATTGCTTCAAATAATCTTATGTCCATGTATCTAGCAATAGAACTACAAAGTTTATCTCTCTATGTTGCTGCAGCAATAAAAAGAGATTCAATCTCATCAGCTGAGTCAGGAGTAAAATACTTTATTTTAGGAGCATTATCTTCGGGTATACTTTTATATGGTTTCTCGTTAATTTATGGATTTACTGGTTCAATGAATTTTGATGATATAAGTTTCTATTTATCAAAATATGATAATTTAAATTTAGGTCTAATATTTGGGCTTGTATTTGTGATGGTAGGCTTGGCTTTTAAGGTTTCAGCCGTACCTTTCCATATGTGGACTCCCGATGTTTATGAAGGAGCTCCAAACTCAATTACAGGTTTTTTTGCTATTGTCCCTAAGATTGCTGCAGTAGCTTTAATTTATCGTTTTTGCTTAGTTCCATTTGAAAATTTTTATTTAGAATGGAGTCAAATAATTTTATTTTTATCAATAGCCTCAATGTTTCTTGGAGCTATAGCGGCTATAGCACAGTCAAATATTAAAAGATTATTAGCTTATAGTTCTATCGGACATATAGGTTATATATTAATAGCTTTAGTTGCCGCAAATGATGATGGAATTAAAGCAGCATCAATTTATATGTTTTCATACATGATAATGAATGTTGCTATTTTTGCTATTTTACTCTCGTTAAAAGTTAAAAATGAATATTTAATTAACATAAATGATTTAAAAGGGTTAAGTAAAAGTAATCCAATCGTTAGTCTTTCTATTTCAATAATAATGCTATCTATGGCTGGCATCCCGCCATTTATAGGATTTTTTGGAAAGTTTTATGTTTTCATTGCTGCAATTGAACAAGAATTATATGTACTTTCAGTTCTTGGTGTCCTAGCTAGTGTAATTTCTGCTTTTTATTATTTAAGAATTATTAAGATAATGTATTTTGATGAAAGTAAAAGTGAAGGAATAATTAATTTTCAAATTTCTTTTCAATCAAAAATTATTCTGTCCTTAAGTTTATTTTTAATTATTTGTTTTATATTTTACCCGTCTCTATTGATTAATATATCAGCAACTTTGACCATTTGATAAATGTCATTAGATAAAATTAAAAATCTTTTAGATAAAAACAATTTTGATTTTTATTTTATTGAATCTGTAGATTCTACAATGTCAGAGGTTAAAAAACTTATTTATAACAGAAATATATGTTTAATGGCAAATGAACAAAAAAAAGGATTTGGTAGACGAGGAACAACTTGGGAAAGTCCAAAAAATAATGTCTATATTTCTATTTTATCTAAAAATATATTGCCAATAGAAAATCATTTTTTAAATAATGCTTTTATTACTAATATGATCTGTTCTGTGATTGAAAATATTTGTAATGTTAAAACTCAAATTAAATGGCCAAATGATATTTTAATTAATAAAGAAAAAATTTCTGGAATAATTTCTGAAATATTTAGTATCAAAAGTAATAAATATATAAATACTGGTTTTGGAGTTAATATACTATCTTCTCCAAAAATTGAAAATTATCCAACAACTAATATTAATAAATACAATAAAGAAATTAACAATTTTTATTTTGTATATGAAATTATGGAAGAGTATTTTAATAATTTTAAACAACTGCTAAATAATCACGAAAAAATTATGACTGAATATAAAAGTAGATTATTATATTTAGGAGGTAATATTAATTTAAAAATTGATGAACAAAATGTAAAACAAGGAATATTTCATAATCTAAACCCAGATGGTTCAATCACTTTAAAAAATAATATTAATTTTGAAAATATATATAATGCTAGAATAATTTAATGATTGTTATAGATGCAGGTAATACTAATATAGTTATAGGTTTTTATACAAAAAATAAATTAAATAAAATTATTAGATTAAAAACAGAAAAAAAAATCAATATTACACAAAAAAAAATAAATAAATTTTTTAAATCTAACAAAAAGTTGATTAATAATCTTAAAGATAGATTTTGTATCTTGTCCTCTGTTGTACCCTCTTTAAATTTAATTTTTAAAAATATTTTTGAAAAAAATAAATTCAAATTTTATGTAATTAATGCAAAAAAAATATCATTTAGAAATAGTATCAATTATAATTTAAATCAAATTGGAAGTGATCGAATAGCAAACTATGCCTATGTATATAGTAAGAAAATCAAAGACTGTATAATTGTCGACTTTGGTACAGCTACTACTTTTGATGTCATTAAAAATAATCAATATTTAGGTGGATTAATTTTTCCAGGTATCAATCTTTCAATGGAGACACTTTTAAAAAATGCTGAGTTAATAAAAACGTCAAAAATCTCAAAATCAAATAAAATTGTTAATAGTAATACATCCGCTTCTATTCAATCAGGTTTCTATTTCGGTTATTTGCATGCAGTTAATGGCATATTAAAGCAAATTATTAAGGAGAATAACTTTAAGCCCAAAGTCTATATTACGGGTGGTCTAGGTAAAATATTTAGGGATAAAATTATTTATAAACCTATATATATGGAACATTTGACATTAGAAGGAATAAAAGAAATCGGTAACAAAAATTTTTATGAGTAATAATTTACAACTAAATGATTTTAATGAAGGACTACACTTTTTATCTCTTGGGGGTATTGGAGAAATAGGTGCAAATTGTTATCTTTACGGATGTGATGGAAAATGGATAATGATAGATTTAGGCCTTACATTTGCAGATGAAAAGTTTCCCGGTGTAGATTTGTTGGTACCAAAAATAGATCATATTGAAAGTTTAGAAGATAATCTCGAGGCTATTATTGTCAGCCATGGTCATGAAGATCATGCAGGAGCTGTCGCGTTCTTAGCAAATAAAATTAAATGTCCTGTATATGCTAGTAAATTTGCAAAATTTCTTATCGAAAATAGGCTAAAAGAATTCAATAAAGTAGAAGGATTTACTTTAAAAGAGATGGATCTAGACAAGAAATTAATACTCAATAATTTTGATATAAGTTTTATTCCAACTACACACTCAATTCCTGAACCAACTGCAATAGTAATTAAAACAACGTATGGATCATTACTTCATACTGCTGATTGGAAAATAGATCATTCACCTACTTTAGGAGACTCATTTTCAAAAGAAAAATTTGAAAAATTAGGAAATGACGGATTACTTGCCTTAATAGGTGACTCTACTAACGCAAATGTGCCTGGTAGATCAGAATCTGAAAGTGATGTTAGAGATGAACTAACAAGTATATTTTCAAGATTTTCTAATAGAATTGTTGTTACCTGTTTTTCTTCAAATATAGCACGAATGAAAAATATTATTCAAGCAGCAAAAAAAAATAAAAGAAAGGTCGCTCTTGTTGGTAGGAGTATGAAAAAAAATATCGAAGTAGCAAGAAAATGTGGTTATGTTGCAGATGATGAAATTTTTATTAGTGAAGATGAAGCTTCTTATATACCAAGAGAAAATTTAGTCATAATTTGTACTGGAAGTCAGGGTGAAAAAAGATCTGCGCTTTTCAGAATAGCTTATAATTCTCATCAACATTTACATTTAGAACCTGAAGATGTAGTAATTTTTAGCTCCAGAGATATTCCTGGTAATGAAAAATCAATAAATAATTTAAAGAACTTACTTATTAGACAAAGAGTTGAGATAGTAACTGCTGATGATGAATTAGTACATGTTTCAGGTCATGGTTATGCAGATGAAATAAAACAAATGTATAATTGGACAAAACCATACTTATCTATTCCTGTGCATGGTGAACCCATGCATCTAGAGGCGCATAAACAATTATCTTACTCATCTCAAGTACCATTTACTAAAATTTTAGAAAATGGAAAATGTCTCAAAATTGCTCCAGGTGAACCTAAAATTGTAGAAAAATTTGAAACTGGAAAGTTAATTGTTGAGGGCAAAAATCTTTACGACTCTGAATCTGCATTTATTAAAGAGAGAAGGAAATATTCATTTGAGGGGCTAGTTTTAATTTCTTTAATTATCAATGATGATGACTATTCAATTAATAAAAATATGTTACTTACTTTAAAAGGATTGCCGGGAATAGATGAAGAAAATATTAAGAATAATTTTAAAATACTTTTTATAGAAAACTATACAAAACTTAACAAAGATCAAAAATCATCAGATCTTATAGTATCCGACTTAGTTAAAAGTAGTTTTAGAAAGATTATAAAAAATTCAATTCAAAAAAAACCAGAAATTGAAGTTCATTTAATACGATCTTAATGGCACTATTTACTCATGTTCTAATTTTTATCCTTGTTTGGTGGATTTTATTTTTCATACTCCTACCGATTAAGATAAAAGTACCCCAAAAAGTAGAATCTGGACATGCAAAAAGTGCTCCAAGTAAGCCATATCTTCTAATAAAATTTATAGCAACTTCATTAATATCAGCTTTAATTTTATTTTTTTTGATTTTATTTGGATTTGATTTATCAAATATATTTAATAAATGAAATATTCTAACTTTTTTCTTCCCACTATTAAAGATGCACCATCAGATGCTGAAATAATTTCACATAAATTAATGATCAGAGCTGGCATGATTAAACAATCTAGTGCCGGTATTTATTCGTGGTTACCTCTAGGTCTACTTGTATTAAAAAAAATTGAACAGATTGTTAGGGAGGAACAAAATAATGCAGGAGCAGTAGAACTGCTTATGCCTACGATTCAATCTTCTGATTTATGGATTAAATCAGGAAGATACGATGATTATGGAAAAGAAATGTTAAGGATTAAAGATAGAAGTGGAAGGGAAATGCTTTACGGCCCAACAAATGAAGAATTAATTACAGATATATTTCAATCACATATAAATTCTTACAAAGATCTTCCAAAAAATCTTTATCATATTCAATGGAAATTCAGAGATGAAGTTAGGCCTAGGTTTGGAGTAATGCGAGGAAGAGAATTCTTAATGAAGGATAATTATTCATTTGATCTTGATGAAAGCCAGGCAAAAAAATCTTATGACAATATGTTTAAAGCATACATAAAAACTTTTATTAGAATGGGTTTAACACCAATTTCTTTAAGAGCAGAAACAGGGCCAATTGGAGGCAGCTTAAGTCATGAATTTCAAATACTAGCTAAGACTGGTGAAAGTACACTTTATTATGATAAAAAATTAGAAACACTAAACCCTGAAACTATAGACCCAAATGAGTTGCAGTCATTTTATGCTGCAGTTGATGATCAACATGATGAAAAAAATTGCCCAATTTCAAATGAAGATTTAAAAATTTCTAAGGGAATTGAAGTGGGTCATATATTTTATTTTGGAACAAAATATTCTGAGAAATTAAATGCATATGTTCAAGATAAAAGTGGGAAAAATGTTCCAGTACATATGGGATCATATGGTATTGGTGTTTCAAGACTTGTGGGTGCAATTATAGAAGCTTATCATGATGAAAAAGGAATTAGGTGGCCTTTAGAGGTTGCTCCATTTAAGGTTTCTATAGTTAATTTAATGCCAGAAGATCAAGATTGTGCCACAAAATCATCAGAATATTATGAATATTTTATGAGAAATAATATTGAAGTCATTTTAGATGATAGAATCTGCAGTATAGGAAAAAAATTATCTGATAATGAGTTAATTGGGACACCATATCAAATTATTATTGGCAAAAGAGATTTAAAAGATAATTTTGTAGAAATAAAAAATCGCCAAAATAATGAAAATGAAAAAATTTCATCCAATAGTGTAATTGATTTTATTAATAATAAGTTAAAAAAATAGATGATTTCTAAATCAGAACGATTACTGATTTTTAGGTTTTTATTCTCTAAGAAATCTGATGGCTATGTGTCTATTTTCGCTTGGTTTTCAATAATAGGTATTAGTTTAGGAGTAGCAGCAATTATTATAGTAATGTCTGTTATGAATGGTTTTAGAATTGATTTAACTAACAGAATAATTGGACTTAATTCACACCTTAATATTTATAGTTTTGATAATGAGATAACAAATAAGCAAGCTGATGAACTCATATTGAATATTGATAATTCTTTTTTTTACCAACACTACAAATCTATTGAAACAAATGGATTAATTATAAAATCAAATAACTCAAAAGGTGTTATGATCAAAGGCTATGATGAATATGATAAAAATCATTACTTGTTTAATTCAATTAATAGGGGCGCATTAATTCAAAATCCAAAAAGTGAAATATTAATTGGAGACTCCTTAGCGAATGAAATGAATTTAAGTGTGGGAGATAAGGTTAAAATTGCAATTCCAAAGACTGATAAAACAATATTAGGAAATATTCCAAGATTTAAAACATTGGAGGTAGTAGGTGTATTTGATCTAGGTTTATATGAATATGATTCAAATTTAATTTTTTTATCTTCAGAACTTGTTAGAAAATTACTCTTATATGATGAAGATATATATAACAAAATTGAATTCTTTGCATCATCTCCTAATGAAATTGAATTATTTAAAAATAAAGTAGAATTAGAAACATCTAATTTTTTATTAAATTTTTATTCAATATCTTGGAAGGATCAAAACAAAACTTTAATAAATGCGCTTAAGGTGGAAAAGAATGTTATGTTTATTATTCTTTCTTTAAT
>CACLXJ010000009.1 GCA_902610845.1 uncultured Alphaproteobacteria bacterium
CTATCACTTATAATAATTATGTTTGCTTGAGATTCTAGTATATTATCTTTTATTTGATCTAATTTCATAATAGTTACTTCATACTCAGAAAGAAGAGAGGTTAAAAAAATTTTAATATTGTTGTTACAAAATATATTTAATCCGTTTTTCACGATCTTTTTCCAAACAAGATTGTTCCAAGCCTAATGTATGTAGGGTTAAATTGTAGTGCTTTCTCATAGTCATCACTCATTCCAATGCTTAACTCATCAATTTTATTTTCATTTGCAAGTAGTTTTAATTTATTAAAATGATAGCCTGGATCATCATCTATCGGTGGTATACACATTAAACCGATAATGGATAATTTCATTTCTTGTCTTAAAAAAAACAAAAAGTCTTTCGTATCTTCGGGAAAAATACCGGTTTTTGTCTTTTCTTTTCCTGTATTTACCTGAAGAAAAATTTTCTTATTTACTAGTAATTCTCTATATTTTGAAAACTCTCTTGCTATTTTTTCCCTATCTAAAGTATGAAAAACATCAAAAAGCTGAATTGCTGACTTTACTTTATTTGATTGTAGCGGCCCAGTTAAGTGAAGTTCTATTTTTGCATTATCTAGCTTTAGTTTTTGAAATTTTTCTTTTGCTTCTTGGACTCTATTTTCACCAAAAATATATACCCCTGCTTTAACCGCCTCCAAGACACTATTAAGTGGATGATTTTTAGATATAGCAACAATTTTGGCAGAATTATTGCTTTTTTTTAAAAAATCGTTTATTTCTTTGTATTTCTTAATGTTAAACATAAACAATAATGTTGTAAAAAAACAACATTGTTTCAAAAAATATAATAAATCATTATGCTTTTTTTGTAATTTATTCAATTTTTAAATAATACGTCGTTAATACAAGTATGTTTCTTGTATTTAATGAATATTCATTAACTCAAAAGGAGTAATTATGAAAAAAGAACTATTAATGGGAACTGCTCTAGTTTCTACGCTTGGTGCTGCTTCAGTTGCTGAAGCTGTAACAGCTACTATGAGTGGTAACCACCAAACTGGTATTGAATTTGACTCACCAACAGGTGGAACAGACACTAATGCCCAAAGTAATGATAACAACTTTAGTGTATCATTATCTGAAACTACTGACGGTGGAATGACTATTTCATCAAGCTTTAAGCTTATGGATGAAAATGGTTCTGCGGGAGATTTAGATGCTGGATTTACATTAGCATTCACTGATGGCTCAAAGCTTGATGTTATTAATGCTGGTAACGCATCAGGATCACACGCTGTATCTATTCCAGGTTCAGCTGGTGCTGAAGGTGTAGCAACTACATCTACTAACTCAGCTTCAACTGGTCTTGATGTCGGTGCTTCTTCAACAGTATTAGGTGTTGAGTATCACACTGCTTCTGATTTCTTAGCTGATGGACTAAAAATGTCATTCTCAGCTTCTACAGATAGTGGTGCTGCTGCAACTGCTACATATAGAGTAGATAGTCACTTTGCACTTGGTGCTACTTATGTAACTGACTTAGGTGATTCAGCTGTAACTATTGGTGCTGGTATTTCAGAAGCTGAAGGTTCAACTTCTGGAACTCAAGCAACTAATGATAATAGTAATTTCCATGTTGGTTTGAGTGCTGTAACTGGTGACTTAACTGTTGCTGTTGGTTTTGCTGATGGTAGTCAAGCTGGTGTAAACAGAATAGGTGCTGATGAAGCTGAATATGAAATGACAAAAGCTGGTGTTAAGTATGTAAGTGGTGATCTAACATTTAATGTTGGTCTTGCTACAGGTGATTCAAAAGATAACAGTGTTGGATCAAGTGGTGGATCTGATGACTCACTAGATACTACTTCAGCTAGTATTTCATACGCTGTAGCTTCTGGTGTGACTGCAATTCTAGGTTACACTTCAGTAGAAGCAAGTGATGAAGGTTCTTCAACAGACGATGGATCTGCATGGTACATCGGTGCAAATATGGCATTTTAATAAAAGATTTTATATCTTTGAAAACGGCACTTTAACGAGTGCCGTTTTTTTTATGTTTTACATTTAGGCCCCAATACAATAATTACAATTTAATGATTTTGTATAAATTAATTTTATTTTTGGTTTTGTCTTTTCTTATTTCTTGCAATAGTAATAAAAGTGAAGAAGAGATGGATGAGTTGTGGTCAAAGGCCCAGACTAAAAATGAAATTATTGAAAGATCAGGTACCAAATTTAACTCCGCAATAGATATGGATTTAGCTATGAGAGATGCTGAAACGAGACTTCAAACAGGTGGTGGTTTATTAGGTAAGGGCGGTATTTCATTTAGCGGTATTATAAACAATGATTCAGGAAACAATAATTCTACAACGACAATTGCTATGTCGGTAAATCCATTTCTTTGGAAAGGTGCGCTAGAGACAATTGACTTTATGCCTTTAAGTTCAGCAGATCAGATTGGAGGAACAATAATTACAGACTGGTATTCAACATCTACTAACCCTAATGAGAGATGTAAGTTAAATATTTTTATTTCTGGAATGCAGCTAAACACTGAAAATCTAAAGGTAGCTTCTTTTTGCCAAGAATTCAAAGACCCTTCTTGGATAAATAAAAAAGTTGATCAAGAGGATAATATAAAAATTGAAAACGCTATATTAAATAAAGCAAAAAAATTAAAACTACAATCAAGTTAAGAAGTGTCATCACGATACAATCACAAATTAGTTGAAAAAAAATGGCAGGATATATGGTCAGACAAAAAAATTTTTCAAACTTCTAAAAATGAAAATGGTGAAAAGTATTATGTTTTAGAAATGTTTCCATATCCCTCTGGAAAGATACATATGGGGCATGTGAGAAACTACACACTGGGTGATGTAGTTGCGAGATATAAGAAAATGAAAGGTTATAATGTTCTCCACCCAATGGGTTGGGACGCTTTTGGCCTTCCTGCTGAAAATGCTGCTTTAACTGAAAAAAAACATCCTGAAAGTTGGACGTACCAAAATATTACAACAATGAAAAAACAACTTTTAAAAATGGGGTTGTCTTTGGATTGGGATAGAGAAATTGCAACATGCCATCCAGATTATTACAAGCATGAACAAAAATTTTTTATTGATATGTTTAAATCTGGTCTTGCTTATAAAAAAGAAGCTGAGGTCAATTGGGACCCTGTAGACAAAACAGTTCTGGCAAATGAACAAGTGATTGACGGAAAAGGATGGAGGTCGGGAGCACCTGTAGAAAAAAAGAAGTTATCTCAGTGGTTTTTAAAAATTAGCAAGTATTCTAATGAGCTTTTAGATGATTTAGATAAATTAGAAAATTGGCCTAATAAAGTAAAAATAATGCAATCTAATTGGATTGGTAAATCTGTAGGAGTTGAAATTGATTTTAACGTTTCAGAAAAAAATAAAAAAATAAAAGTTTTTACAACAAGACCAGATACGATTTATGGTGCTACATTTTTAGCTCTTTCTAGTGAGCATGATTTAGTTGCTGAAATATCAAAACAAAAATCGGATTTACAGAAGTTTATTAAAGACTGTAAAGATATAAACCCTGATAAAACCAAAAAAGGGTTTAATACTAATTTATTTGCTGAACATCCATTTATTGAAGGCAAAAAAATTCCAATCTTTGTGGCTAACTTTGTTTTAAAAGAATACGGTCTTGGTGCAATTTTTGGTTGTCCTGCACATGATCAAAGAGATTTGGATTTTGCAATTGAATACAATATTGATGTTATTCCAGTTGTTAAACCAATTGATATTGAGGCAGACAAATTTAAAATCAACAGTAAGGCCTTCACTGAAGATGGGACAATAATTAATTCAGAATTTTTAAATGGATTAAACATTTTTGAAGCAAAAGAAAAGATAATTAATGAAATAGAAAAAAGGGGAATAGGAAAAAAGAAAATAAATTTTAAATTAAGAGATTGGGGAATTTCCAGGCAGAGATTTTGGGGTTGTCCAATACCTATTATTTATAGAGAAGACGGGGAAATACTTGCGGTTGAAGATGAAGATCTTCCAGTTAAACTTCCTGACATTGAGAATTTTAGTGAGTCATCTAGTGCTTTAAGTAATATTTCTGGTTGGAAGGATACTGTCTGTCCAAAAACTGGTATGAAAGCTTACAGAGAGACTGATACTTTTGATACTTTTTTTGAATCCTCTTGGTATTATTTTCGATATTGCAATGCTAGGTTAAGTAAGCCGTTTGATAAAAAAGATATAGAATATTGGTTACCTGTCGACCAATACATTGGTGGTATAGAACATGCTATTTTACATCTTTTATACTCAAGGTTCTTTACTAAAGCTTTAAGAGACCTTGGTTATTTTAATTTAGATGAGCCGTTTAAAGGATTATTTACGCAAGGGATGGTTACCCATATAACATATAAAAATATAAACAATGAATGGATTGAGCCCAAAAATGTAGAAAAATATAGTGGTGGGTTAAAAGATAAAGGCGGTCTTAAAGTTGTGAGTGGGAAAATTGAAAAAATGAGTAAATCTAAAAAAAATGTTGTTGATCCAAATGATATTATTGATTCATATGGTGCTGATACTGCTAGATGGTTTATGTTATCAGATAGTCCACCAGAAAGAGACTTGCAGTGGACAGAAACTGGTATAGCTTCTTCATTCAAATTTATAAATAAATTATATGAAACTGCAGACAAGCTTAATAACTATAAATCAAATAACTCTGAAAATATTGATGTGATAGATTCTTTAAAAAGTATAATTAATGAGGTGTCAGAAAATATAGAAAATTTTCAGTTTAATAAGTCTGTTGCAAAAATATATGAGTTTGTAAATATTCTTAATAACTCAGTTTTGAAAAAAAATTTGTCTGAAAAGAACTTTAAATGGTCGTTGGAAAAGCTTTCAATAATTTTACAGCCCTTTGTTCCACATATTAGTGAAGAGATTTGGTCAAACCTTGGCAATGAAACTTTATGTATTAGTGAAGCTTGGTCGATAGAAGAGGTAAAGAAAAAAACCAGCATAAAAATTGCAATTCAAATAAATGGTAAAACTAAAGAAATTATTCAGATTGAAGATAAAATTTCAAAAGAAGAAGTTTTAAATATAGTAAAAAATAATAATAAAATTAAAAAAAACTTAATTGGGAAAAATGTTATTAGAGAAATTTATGTCCCTGGTAAAATTGTAAATTTAGTGATCTAATGAATAAACTATTTGTTGTTTTTTTATTTTATTTTGTTGTCTCCTGTGGTGGTGTTGAATTTGTTTATAAAAATGATAAAAACTTCATAAACCCACTCTATCAAAAAACAAAAGTTATTACATCTGGTACAGATTTAAGTTTTATTAATTCATATCTACCAATGTTTTTTGGTGAGAGCAATCAGCACGCTTACATCCTTAAAATTAATATTAATGAGAAAAAGACCAAAAGGTCTGTGGAAACAAATCAAACAACATCAAACCTTAGATATGAGCTAAGGTTTAATTATACTTTAACATCAATTAAAAAAGATTGTATAACTTATCAAAAAGAAATAGTTTCTTATTTTTCAATTATACCTAAGTCCTCAGGCTACAATTATGGAGCAGATACTTCTTTAGAAAAAAAGTATGAGTTAGCAATAGGTGATAACTTAAACCAATTTGTTTCTATTTTATCTGACACAAACATAGATAATTGTTAATGAAAATAGATCCTATTAGCATTCTATTAAATGAAAATTTTAGAATAGATAAAAAGATTTACTTCATAAGTGGTAATGAAAAAACACTCATGCAGAAAATAAAAGATACAATTATTGAAAATTATCAGAAAAACACAAATGCCAGGGTTACAAATATTGATACTATTAAAGAGTTTGTTGAAGAAGTTGGGTTATTTGAAAATCATAAAATATTTTTAGGAAATGGCTGCAAAGGAATTGACGAAAAAAACTTAGAAAATATAAAAAATTCACACGGTATTTTCATTTTTGTCGATGAAAACTCACAAAAAATTAAAAAAATAAAAAGTCTATTTAATAAGGACAAAGATAGTTATTTGATTGATTGTTATGAGTTAGAAAAGGAATCAAAAATAAAAATTTTAAAAAAATTTTTAAGTGATAACGGTTTAAATATTGCACAAGATATCTATTGGTTGTTAGTTGATAAACTAGATAGTAAATATGGTTTTTTTGAAAATAGTTTAAGTAAAATCATAGAGCTCGATGAAAAAGACTTAACATTTGACAATATTAACAAACTGTTAACAGTTAGTGACTCTGGAAAAGAAAAAGTTTTTTTTAACTTATTCAAAAAGAACAAAGAAATAGTTGGTCTTTATAGAGACAAAATTGTAACTAACACAGATGTCAATGAATTTTATTTTTACATCAAATTTCTCTGCCTATTAATAGTAGAATCTAAAAATGAAGATGAATTTCAAAGAAATATTCCTGTATATTTATTTAAAGAAAAACATAGGCTAATAGACATTTTTAGAAAATATAATTCAAAAAAGAAAAAATTGCTAATTAGGTTGCTCTCTTCAACTGAAAATGTTTTGCGTAAAGATAGCAACCTGTCTTTGGTTTTTGGCCTACGCTTTCTTCTAAATATTAAAAAAATTACTATTTCTTAAGTCTTTTCATTAAATCATCAAGTTGATTCAGATCAGAATAGTATAAAGTTAGTGAACCAGATGAGCCATTCTCGTTAAATTGTATTGAGGTTCGTAAACCTATTTTATCTGATAGTTCCTTCTCTAAGTCTACTATGTTTGGGTCTTTTAATGTTTTCTTTTTTTTACTGTTTTTAAACTCTGATGTTATTTTTTCAGTTTGTCTTACACTGAGTTTTCTTTCAACAATTTCTTTTGCTTTATTAATTGCATCTGGAACACCTATAAGTGCTCTCGCATGTCCCATAGATAGATCTCCGTTTATTACCATTTCTTGAATTTTTTTATCTAACTCTAAAAGGCGTAAAATATTTGAAACATAACTTGAGCTTTTTCCAATTAATTTTGCAAGATTTTCGTTGTTAATATTTTTGATGTTAACCAAACCTTTGTAAGCGTTAGCCTCTTCAATAACATTTAAATCTTCTCTTTGAATATTTTCAATTAAAGCTGCTTCTAAAACATTGGTTTCATCAAGATCTTTGATAACACAATCTACCTCGTGCATCCCATTTAGTTGGCATGCCCTCCATCTTCTTTCTCCTGCAATAATTTGAAATTGATTATCACCTGTTGGTTTGACAATAATAGGCTGAATTAATCCTTGATTTTTAATTGAAGATGAAAGTTCTTTGAGCTCTTCATTTTTGAAGTTTTTTCTTGGCTGTAAGGGGTTGGGCACGATTTGAGAAATATTAATTTTTTGGATGTTATTATTTGTTTCATTTTTGTTGTTAGTGGTTGATAGAAGAGCTCCCAGGCCCATGCCTAGTTTGTTTTCTTTATTCATGGTTTTTATTTTGGTTTAAAATTACTTCTTTTGCAAGCTCAATATAAGCTATGGAGCCTGCAGCTTGTGTATCGTATACAAGTGCTGGTTTACCGTGGCTTGGGGCTTCAGAAATTTTAACATTTCGTGGAATAGTTGTTTTGTAAACTTGATCACCAAAATGTTGTCTAACATCTTTCTCAACCAAAGAGCTTAATGAGTTTCTTTTGTCCAACATTGTTAATAATATTCCTTCAATTTTTAGGCTATTATTAAAGTTTTGTTGTATTAATTTGATAGTTTGCATTAGCGCTGAAAGACCCTCTAGAGCAAAAAATTCTGACTGAAGAGGAATTAGTGTTGTGTTTGATGCTACTAATGAATTGATAGTTAGCAAGCCAAGTGCTGGTGGACAATCTACAAAAATAAAATCGAAATTATCAATTTCAGCAAAGATTGATTTAAATACAAACTCTCTGTTTTCAAAATTTGTCAACTCTACCTCGGCTGCAGCTAAGTCTGTGTTTGCTGCAATTATTTTTAGACCAGGTATTAATGTTTCTTTTATTCCTTCTTTAAGAAGTCTCTTTTCATGAATCATTTCATAAATAGATGGCTTTCTATCATTATGGGTAAGCCCAAGTCCTGTGCTAGCATTGCCTTGGGGGTCAGCATCGACAATTAAAACATTTTTTTTCACTGCAGCTAATGAAGTGGCTAGGTTTATTGTGGTTGTGGTTTTGCCAACACCCCCTTTTTGATTGGAAATTGAAATAATTTTTTTCACAGTTTTTTATATTTTATTATTTTTAACACATACCCATCACCCTCACTTTGACTTGGATAAAGATCGTATTCAAAGCTAAAGTATTTTTTTGCATCTTGTATTTCTTTCTTAACACTTCTTCCTTTTAGAAAAAGTAGTGATGTATTTTTTTTTGTTAAAAACCGTGAATAATCTAATGATTTTACTAATGGAGCAAAGGCTCGACAGATAATAAAATCAAATTTTTGATTTTTGATTTTTTCAACTCTTGTACAAATAGTTTTTATTTCTATATTCTGCTCATGTGCAAATTCTTTAATAAAGTTTATTTTTTTCATCTTTGAGTCAATCAATAATATATTTGAATGCCCAAAAATATATAAGATCACCCCTGGCAACCCCGCACCAGTGCCAAGGTCTATTATTGATGCATTTTTTTTAAAAATAAATTCAGACAATTGTAATGAATCATTAATATGCCTATCCCAAGCAACATCAATTGTAGAAGGCCCAACCAAATTGTGTATTTGGTTGCTTTTTGTTAATTTCAATATGTAATTATCGATTAAACCAATTTGCTTTCTGTTGAGATTGTATTTTTTTATTACAGTGTTTTTGTCCAAACTAAGCTGCTTTTTTATTTTTATTTTTTTTAATATATCTAAGCAAAGCTATAGTGGCTGCTGGCGTTACACCTGATATTCTTGAGGCTGCACCAAGTGTAGGTGGTTTAATTTTTGATAATTTTTCAACTATCTCATTAGATAAGCTTCCAACTAATTTGTAGTTGGTTGATTTAGGAATTTTTAAATTTTCTTCTTTTTCAAAATCTTGTATGTCCATTCTTTGTCTATCAAGATAGCCCGCATATTTAGCTTCAATTTCTATTTGTTCTATTACATCATCTTCTAATTTACTTAACTCAGGAAGTATTTTTTTAAGCTTATGGGTTGTAATGTTAGAAAACGATAAAAGATCTATTATATTTCTTTTCTTTCCATCTTTGTTAATTTTTAATCCTTTTTTAAGAAGCGCATCTGGTGAGAATTTTTGACTTTTAACAAAACTAAATCCCTCTTTTATCCTACTGGATTTTTTTTCAAACTCTCTTTGCCTATGTATATCGACACAACCTATATCAATTCCAAGCGGCGTAAGTCTTAAGTCTGCATTATCTGCTCTAAGCAATAGTCTGTACTCAGACCTTGACGTAAACATTCTATATGGCTCTTTAGTTCCTTTTGTAACCAAATCATCTATCAAAACACCTATATATCCAGAGGACCTGGGCATTATAAATTCCTTATCAGATGTTGTTTTAAGGGATGCATTTATGCCGGCCATTATGCCTTGTGCAGCCGCTTCTTCGTATCCGGTTGTTCCATTTATTTGTCCTGCAAAAAATAAATTTTTTATTTTTTTTGTTTCCAGTGAGTGTGTTAATTCTTGTGGATCAACAAAATCATATTCAATGGCATAAGCAGGTTGTGTAATTATAACATTCTCTAAACCCTTTATGGTCTTAACAAACTGCTCTTGAATTTCAGTTGGAAGAGAAGAAGATATTCCATTTGGATAAATTAAATCACTATCTAATCCTTCTGGCTCCAAAAAGATCTGGTGTGATGATTTACTTTTAAATTTATGAATCTTATCTTCAATGGAAGGGCAATACCTAGCTCCCATCGATTGTATTTCACCTGAATACATTGGTGATAGGTTAAGGTTGTGAGCGATTATTTCATGAGTTTTTTTATTAGTATGGGTAATAAAACAAGATATTTGAGGAATGTGGATATCTCTGTTAATAAAAGAAAATGGAACAAGCTTTTTGTCTGGCTGTTGTTCGTCTAAATAATTGAAATTTATAGTTTTTTTAAGTAATCTTGGAGGTGTTCCTGTCTTCAATCTGCCTATTGAAAACTTTAGATCTTTAAGCCTTTTTGCAAGCTTTATTGATGGTTTATCACCAACCCTTCCAGCTTCCTGCTTTTCTGAACCTATCCTTATCAATCCCTGTAAGAAAGTTCCTGTAGTTAAAACTACAGATTTAGCAGATATTTTAATATTATTACCTAAAACAACCCCTATTACCTGATTTTTAGAAACAATTAAGTCTTCAGCCGAACCTTCGATTATTTGAAGGTTTTTCTGCTCCTTTACAATCTCATTTATGGCATTTTTATATAAATTTCTGTCTGTTTGAGCTCTAGGACCCCTTACAGCAGCACCTCTGCTGGAGTTTAACATTCTAAATTGTATACAGGATCTGTCTGTAGCTTTGGCCATTATTCCATCTAAAGCATCTATTTCCTTTACAAGATGACCTTTTCCTAGACCTCCAATTGCAGGATTACAAGACATTTCTCCTATTTTTTCAATTTTATGAGTAATTAAGAGTGTTTTTGATCCAGTTCTTGCAGACGAGCATGCTGCTTCTACGCCTGCATGCCCTCCACCAATTACAATTACATCAAATTTATTGTCCATGTCTCTTTTCACGTGAAATTATTTACCAATACAAAAATCACTAAATATTATATCTAAAATTTTCTCAATATCAAATTTTTGATTAATTCCATCAATATATATGATTGATCTTCTAACATTTTCTGCAGCAATATCTATTTCTTTTAAATCTAGATTTTTAAGCAATACAAGAGATTTATTTAGGCTTTCCAAATGCCTTTCACGTGAAAAGACTGGTCCAGAAATTGGTTTTTTCTGTAATTTTGAAGAGATAGTTTTAATAAGATTTTCAATTCCATAACCAGATACTGATGAAATGCTTTGTACACCATTAAATTTCTTTTTATTAGTGTCATATTTGGATTTAACAAATATTTTTGATTTGATTTTACTGTAGTTTTTCTTTTCTTTATTTTTAAGAAAAACTATATTTAAATCAGATTTTTCTGCACTCTCTAACGATCTTTCAATGCCAATTTTTTCAATTAAATTTTTATATTTTCTTATTCCAGCTGTATCAATAAATGTATATTTATCTCCTTGTATATCTAGCGTAGAGCTTACTAAATCTGTCGTTGTTCCTGGTATATTAGTAACTATAGAAACTTCTTTATTGTTTATATAATTTATAAAGGAAGATTTTCCAGTATTTGGCTTTCCAATAATAGTTATTGTAAAACCGTTATTTATTTGTCTAGATAGAGATGATCTTTTGATAATGTTTTCAATTTGTTTATATATGTTCTTATTTTGTTCTCTTATATTTTTATATATTTCTTTAGGAAGGTCTTCGTCAGCAAAATCAATTATGGCTTCTATATCCGCTAGAAGTTTTTTTTGTTTGTTTGATATTTCATTAACTAATTTATCTAAGTTTCCACTTAAATTACCAATAGCTATCTTTCTTTGATTTTCAGTTTCTGCATTAACTAAATCATTAATTGTTTCAGCTTCTAAAACACTAAGTTTATCATTCATTAGGGCTCTTTTGGTAAACTCACCTGGCTCAGCAAGTCTCATTTTTTTTTTAAAAAAAGTTTTAGTTATTTTGTTGATTACAGAAATGCTTCCATGACAAGATATTTCCACCATGTCTTCACCTGTATAGCTTTTTGGCGATTTAAAAAAAGTTGTTAGCGTTTGATCTACAATTTTTTTTCCATCCATTATATTATTTAAAGAAGCAAAATTTGTTCTAAATTTTTTTTTAGAAGATATTGATTTTATCAGTTTATGAGAGCCTTTTCCTGAAACTCTAAAGACGGCAATGCCTGATTTACCTCTTTGCGTAGCAAGAGCAAAGATTGTCTCTTTGAAAGGTTTCATTTTTTGGGAATTAAACCCAAGATGATATTAAGTAAATAAGAAAAAATTAATCTAAGTATATATTTGAATTGTAATTTACTTGGTTCCCATGCTTTGGAAGAATTCACTGTTAGTTTTTGTATTTTTCATTTTATCTAACAAAAATTCCATGGCTTCTGTGCTTCCCATAGGGGCTAGTATTTTTCGTAAAATGAAGATTTTTCCAAGCTCATCTTTATCAAGTAACAATTCTTCTTTTCTTGTTCCAGATTTACCAATATCAAATGCTGGGTATGTTCTTTTTTGACTAAGTTTTCTATCTAGAACCATTTCACTGTTACCTGTGCCCTTAAACTCTTCAAATATAACTTCGTCCATTCTGCTTCCTGTATCTATTAAAGCAGTTGCAATAATTGTTAGTGATCCGCCTTTTTCAACATTTCTAGCAGCGCCAAAAAACCTTTTTGGTCTTTGTAATGCATTAGCATCAACACCCCCTGTTAATACCTTTCCACTAGATGGAACAACAGTATTATAAGCTCTGCCAAGTCTAGTGATTGAATCAAGAAGGATTACAACATCATGTTTATATTCAACCAATCTTTTGGCTTTTTCAATTACCATTTCAGCAACTTGAACGTGGCGTGAAGCAGGTTCATCAAAGGTTGAACTAATTACCTCACCTTTTACTGATCTTTGCATATCAGTAACTTCTTCTGGTCTTTCATCAATTAACAGAACAATCAGTTTAGCATCTGGACTATTAGCAGTTATAGCATTAGCAATTTTTTGCATAATTATTGTTTTACCAGTGAAGGGTTGCGCAACAATTAGTTGTCTTTGTCCTTTTCCAAGAGGAGCAATAATATCAATTATTCTTTCTGTATTATCCGGCATAGGTTTTTCTTGTTCAAGTTTAAACCTTGCTTCAGGATACAGGGGTGTTAAATCTTCAAAATTAACCCTATTCTTAACTAATTCAGTTTCTTGACCATTTATTTTGTTGATTTTAGTTATAGCAAAGTATCTTTCACCTTGTTTTGGAGACCTAATCTCACCTTCTACACTATCACCTGTTCGTAGACTAAATTTTTTAATTTGAGACGGAGAAATATAGATATCATCTGGACCAGGTAGATAATTTGACTCTGAAGATCTTAAAAAACCAAAACCGTCTTGCATAATTTCAATAACACCTAATCCAGTTATAATTTCACCTTCTTCAGCAATTGTTTTCAATATTGCGAACATCAAATCTTGTTTTCTAAGAGATGACGGGTTTTCTATACCAAGTTTATCAGCTTGTTTTAAAAGCTCTTCCGGTTCTTTTCCTTTTAATTCCTGTAAATTCATAATGTTGTTGGGGTACTTTAGAAATGAAAGATTTTAATAATCAAAATTGTAGTTAATGTCAAAATAATAATAAATATAATATTTATATATTTAATAGTAGTATTAGTTGTAAGGTTAAAAACCTTAATTATTACTTTATTATTATATTATTCCCTAATTACTAACATATGAATAAGAGCACTAATAAATATGTTAACTTAAAGAACATCGAAAAAAAAATTTTATTTTTAAATAATTTATAGTTCAATAAATTATTAATAACTTGTTATTAAATTTGTATAATAAATATATTAACACCCGGTCTATAATATTTAGGCGGGTTATTAATCTGTTAACAACACATTTTTGAAATAAAAGAACTATTTTTTAAATTCAAATTATATTTAATAGTGTTTATAACTATAATTTTTATTAACATATTTATGCACCAAAAATTTATATTAGCTAGTTCAAGTAAATCTAGATTCAAAATATTAAAAAACGCAGGATTAAATTTCACACAAAAAAAACCAAACTGTAACGAAGAAGAAATTAAAAAAACCATTAACAGAAACACAAAACCAGAGATTTTTGCAAAAAAACTTTCATTTGAAAAAGCAAGAAGTGTGAGCAAACAAAAAAAATATGCTGATAAAATTGTTTTAGGGTGCGATACCGTAATATATCACAATGGAAAAATTTTAGATAAGGTAAGCTCTATTGACAAGGCCAAAAAAAAGATAGGATCTCTATCAGGAAAGACACATTTAATAGTATCAGGCTTAACCGTTTGTTTGAACGGGTCTAAAGTTTGGGAAAATCACGAAAAGACTCGTGTTAAAATAAGAAAGCTTAATAACAGCGAAATAAACACATATCTAAGAAAAACAGGTAAACAAATACTAAGCTCCGTTGGATGTTATCAGATAGAGAGTTTAGGACCTAATATTATTGAGAGCATAAAAGGAGATTATTTTAATGTTATGGGATTGCCTTTATTTAATTTGCTAGATTATTTATACTCGAAAAAATGAAAAAACTTTACGTAGTTGGAAATAGAGCATCTAAAAGTCTTTCGCCAACAATATTTAACTATTGGTTCAAAAAATATAATATTAAAGCAAGTTATGGATATTTAGAACTTACAAAAAAAAACTTTCATAAAAAAATAAACGAGGTTTTGAAAAGAAAAGATACCCTTGGTTTAAATGTAACTATTCCATTTAAAAACAAAATTATCAAACACCTTGGTAAAATAGATGTCCATGCAAAAAAAATTGGTGCTGTAAATTGTGTAATAAATAAAAAAACTATAAATGGAACCAACACCGATTGGACAGGATATTATAAAACCCTGCCAAACATAAAAAAAACTAAAAATAGAAAAGTTATTATTCTGGGTTACGGAGGCGCATCACACGCCATCCACTATGTTTTGAAGAAGAGGGGCTTTAAGGACATTTTAATTTTTAACAGATCTAAGAAAAAAATTAAGTATTCAAACAAGACTCAGTATACAAAAACATATAGCGATCTTGAAACACACCTTAGTGGAGTTTTTTTGATTATAAACACGACACCAATAAACCCTATATTGAAAAAACACTTAAGGCTTATTACCAAATCAACAATCGTAAGCGATATTGTTTATAGTCCCAAAAACACAACATTTCTTAAACAGTTTCCAAATAATAAGAAAATTTATGGAATATCAATGTTGATAGAACAGGCCAAGCCGTGTTTTAAAATATGGTTTGGTAAAAACCCATCTGTAGAAAAAAAAATGCTTAACACAATTTATAAAAAAATTTAATGAAGAAAACCATAGCAATAACAGGGGGCATAGGATCAGGCAAATCCACCTTTTGTAGTAAATTAAAAGAAAAAGGTTTCAAAATTCATAGTTCAGACGAGCAGGTGGCCAAAATATACAAAAACCCTGATAAAAAATTTGTTACTTATTTACGCACTATAGGTTTATCAAAGTCCATTTCAAAAAAAAATATAAATAAAAAAATTATATCAAAAATTATTTTTGAAAATAAACAGATAAGAAAAAAACTTGAGTTATACATATTTAACATAGTGAGGAAAAAGAGAACTAATTTTATAAAACAAGAAAAACAAAAAAAAACCAAGTTGATATTTATTGATATACCCCTGTTGTTTGAAAACAATTTAGAAAAACAGTTTAATAAAGTAATATCTATAATAGCCTCAAAACAAATAAGATTAAAAAGATTAAAAAAAACTAGGAAAATGACAGAAACACAGTTTAAAAATATAATTCGATCTCAAACATCAGACGTCATAAGAAAAAAGAAATCTGATTATATTATTTACAACAACTCGACATTAGGAGATTATAAAACTAAGATTAATAAGTTAATTAACAAACTTTAATTGAAATAATGAGAGAAATAGTAATCGATACAGAGACCACGGGACTTGATTATAAAACTGGTGACAGAATAATAGAGGTGGGTTGTGTAGAACTTAATAACTACGTTCCAACCGGAAACACACTCCAATTTTATTGCAAACCAGATAAAAGTATAAGCGAAGGGGCAAAAAACATCGTAGGTATTTCAGATGATTTTCTTAATCAACAAAAACCATTTGAAGAAAACCACAAGGAACTTTTGAATTTTTTGAAAAATGACACATTAATAATTCACAATGCACCATTTGATTTAGGCTTTATAAATAATGAGCTATCAATCTTAGGGCTATCCTCTTTAGATAATCCTGTAGTTGATACCGTTTCTCTTGCAAGAGAAGTTCTAAACACAAGAATGGCCAACCTCGACTATTTATGTAGAAGGTTTAACATTGATTTATCAGACAGATCATTCCATGGAGCCCTACTTGACTCTCAGCTTTTAGCCGCAGTTTATTTAGAGTTAAGAGGGGGTAAGCAGTTTTCTATGGAGCTGAATTCAAACAGTGATCAAAAAAACACACAAATTAATAATAAAAACGAAACAAAAACCAAAATTATTGAAGTTAATAATGAAGATTATCTTGCTCACAAAGAAATGTTAAAAAAACTAAAAAACCCCCTCTGGAAAAAATTTAACTATTAATATTTAAAAAAGTTATTATATTAAAAACAAATGATTTACGGCGATCTTCAATTTTTTGATATTCTAATTTTTGCAGCTATTGCTGGATTTATTATTTATAGACTTAGAGGTGTTCTAGGGAAAAGAACAGGATTTCAAAAAAATATCTCAGAGCCAAAACCTCAAGAAACCAAAAAACAAGAAGATGTTCAAAAAATACCATCATTAATGGATAATGAAATAAAGCTTGAGGCTGTATATAAAAAAGTAAATAATTTTGATCACAGAGAGTTTCTTGATGGTGCCAAGAAAGCTTTTGAAATTATAATTTCATCTTTTAACAATGGAGATAAAAAAACACTTAAAAATCTTGTGTCTAATGATGTTTATTCTGCTTTTGAAAAAGCAATTGATGAAAAAACAAATAATCCAGAATCACAATTTTATTCACTTATTGTAGAGGGTATTGCAGATGCAAAAGTAGAAAATAACACCATATCAATATCGGTGAATTTTATTAGTGAACAGATGTTAAATAATGATGAGGGTTCTATTAGCAAAAAAAAAGACACTTGGACCTTTGAAAAACCAATAAACTCCTCTAGTCCAATATGGATATTAACTCAAACTTAATATTTGTCCTTTAAAGAACTCAAAGATAGAATTAAAAAAAACGAAGGTTATTCTGATAAACCATATCAAGATCAATTAGGGTTTTATACTATTGGCTACGGCCACCTCATTACGGAAAAAGAAAATATATATTACATTAAAAAATTTAAAAAAAAACATTTCAAAGAATTATTTGAGATAGATTTTAAAAAAGCACACGAACAATACAAAAAAAAATTTTTTAAAAAAGATCATACAACTTCAGAGAAAGAATTATTAGTAGAAATGCTTTTTCAGCTTGGGGTAAAAGGCGTCTCTAAATTTAAAAAAATGCTTTATTTTCTAAATAAAAAACAAAAATTCATGGCATCACTAGAGATGTTAGACAGTTTGTGGTATTTGCAAACACCTGAAAGGGTAAAAAAATTAATTAAAAACTATACAAAAAAATAATGGAAGAAGATTTTTTTTTAAAAAATATGAAGGGTGTAAAACCTTTTAAAAAAGATGCCTCAATAGTTAAAACGAAAACAACTGATAAAAAAAATGCAAAATTAGATAAAAAAACTAATACTAAAAATACCAACAAACAAAAAACAATTGAACACAAAATTAGTAGCTCAGAAATTAAACTATCATTTGGTGAGGTTAACAAGGAGCTAAAGAGAGGAAAAATTAATATAGATAGAAGAATTGATTTTCATGGGTATGGTTTAGTCGAAGCACATGAAAAATTTATAAGTGAGGTTAAAAAAAATTATAATAAGAATAAAAGATGTTTGCTTATAATTACTGGAAAGGGTGTTCATAAAAAAATTGAAAATGAGCAAGACACAAGCCCCAAACTTTTCTATGGAAAGATTAAAAACTCAATAATAAACTGGATAAATGAAGACGATCTTAAGAAATATATTTTAACATATCAAGACGCTGGTTTTGAACATGGTGGTGACGGAGCTCTTTTTGTCTATTTAAGAAAAAAAAAGTTTTAAATTCTTTCTAACCTAAACACCCTTTCTTTAAAATGAATAAGAATTTCATATGGAAGTAAATTATCTTCAATAAAAAACTCAATTTTTTTTAAATCATTTCTTTTATGATCAGCCCAAATATTTACATAATTTTTAATTTCTAAAATTATATTTCCATCCTCATCTTCGTTTTTTTTAAGTATATAAATTCTTCTCCCATCAATAGTTTTTACCTCATCTTCTCCGTTTAAAATATTTATAAAAGATGTGATTGGATCAAAATACAAATATAGGCCTTCTAAATTTACTCTAGACACTTCCTTTTCTACAGGCTCTTGTTTTAATTCAATTAAATAATCATCAATTAACATTTTAACTATTTTTGTTTTCTTCTTTGTTTTCCAAAACTGTTCATAAGTCTTGGTTTTAAATATGTTATTTTCAACAACTCCAACTGAAAGATAACTTCCTTCAAACTTATATAAAGGTGAAAAAATGCCAGAATTTTTTAAATTAATTTCTGTTTGATAGATATTATCATTAACATTCAATGACCAACTAAAATGACCAATTTTAATTCCAGTTGTGCTGACCCTATATTCCGCAATGAAATTGTTTGCTAAAGATGTATTAGCTATAAATATAACAAAAAAAACTAGAAACTTATTCAAACACAACCTCGTAAACATCAAGCTTTCTTTTTGTAAATTTCTGATCAGGCGAATTTATTTTAAGCAGATTATATTCATTCTCTAAATAATTTATATCTGAGGGGCTTCCAATTAAAGTAAAGTTCTCATTTATATTTTTACTGAGAGGAGAAACTATTTTAAAGTGGTTAGTTATTTCATCTCCTTCTTTATGCGGCATATAGAAATTAATATCCCTATCTCTTAATTCAAAATTAAAACTTGAAAATAAAAGCCGATCTGAAACTACTATATTTTTTATACCACCATTCGAAGAGTTGCTGTAAATTTTTAACACATAATCATTTATACCACTTATTCGGTCAAAAATTTTAGAGGGATAACTCATTCCAATCATTATAAAAAGAATAAAACAGACAGTAAAATTAAATATGAAATTAGCTATTTTTAAAAAAGAATTATTAATTCTTATATATAAAAGAGCAAACAAAGAAACTAAAGCAGGAGCGGTCCAATTTGCATTAGCTCTGACAATAATGGCCTCTGCCAAAACAATTAAAATTATAGGTATAGAAAATATTAGAAAAATTTTTTGAATATTATCCCATTTATTAGATCCAAACAATCCACCCAAAACTATAAATGGACCTAACATTAAAACTTGAATAAACAAAAATTCTAAACCCCTAATGAAATCTATTTCAATATTTGCAAAATTTGCGTTATCCGAAGTATGTTGAAGTGTTATCCAATCATTATTAAAATTCCAAATGATATTTGGTACGATAATTATAAACATAGATAAAAAAGTTAAACTAAAGCCTGATAAATTATCTAAAAAAACCTTTCTAAATCTTTGATCAAGTAAAATTAATACAATTAAACAAATTACAAAATATACAGCCGCATATTTTGATAAAAACGCCAGCCCTAGAAAAATACCTAATAACATGAAATTTTTTAAACCTTGTTCAATATTAATTTTGATTAATTGATTGAGTGAAAGTGTCCAAAATAGTAATAAAAAAAGATCGGTACTAATTATAAAAGATGAAAAAGAAACAGCAGGTATAAATAAAAAAATTAAACAACCTGCCAATGAGTTTTTTTTATTTAATCCAGCATTAATTAAAAGATTATAAATACTCCAAGCAATCAATAAATAAACAAGTGATGGTAGAAGTTTTAATGAAACAAAACTACTACCTAAGATTTCCGTATAAACTCTTATTATCCAAGACAAAAAAGGAGGTTTTGAAAAATAACCAAAGTCAATATTTTTAGACCATAACCAATACTGTGCTTCATCACCAAACAAATTAAAAGTAGTAAAATTTAAGGCAACTATCTTTAATAAAAGTAAAATAATAACTGATGGCAGTAGAATTTTATTTAGCATAGTATTTTTTATACAATTCAAATAAAATTATACTCAAAATTGCAACAAAAAAGCCAGCAAAAAAAATGTCACTTAAAAAATGACCACCGGCCACTATTCGAATTAATCCCAATACAAAGCCTGCAATAATACTTGCATATAAAAAAATTATTTTTTTTGTAATTAAATATAAAATTATAATTGAAAACCCAACTGACGCATCACCCGAAACAAAAGAACAATTAGCTAAACATGCGTTACTCATTTCATACCAGGGTGAAAAAATTTCTTTACCACCTAATTCTAATACATCATTTGGTCTCGCCCTACCCCAAAAATTCTTTAGAACAAGGTTTACAAATATTAACACAATTATAACTTGAGATCCCCACAATAAAAATATTTCTTTGACAGAAAATTTATAATTAAAAAAAACCTTATCAATTTTAGTGAAGCGGCCAACAACAGGTAAAACCAATATATAAAGAAGAATAAAAGGCAACAACGCTTCCCTAAAAAATATTGAGATGTAATAATGGGTATTAACTAGAAACTGAGAGTCTCCAAGATAAAACAACGAAGAAATATATAAATCTAAAGAGGGCGATGTAGTAATAAACAAGCAACTAATAAACAAAAACAAAATATAATAATAAATTTCTGAATTTTTCTCAGAAACCAAATTTGAAAATGTGAAGTGATTGTATTTTTTTTCAAATAAAATATTTAAAACCTTAAATAATATAAGCGCCAATATTGCTCCCGCAACTATATCAGTAAAAAAGTGTGCCCCTACAACAACTCTGCTTAGAGCAACAATTGTTGCTAAGATGTAAAAATAATATTTTAATTTTGGAAATGCAGCAATCATAATAAAACAAACAATGAAAATTGTTGAAGAGTGTCCAGAAGGAAAAGAGTGAAAGCTTGACTCAAAAGTAAAATAATTAAACTCAAAAATATTTTCAAAATCAGTGTAATTTGGTCTCGGCCTTCCTATAATATGTTTTAAAATTTGAGTAATAATTCCAACTGTTAAAATATAAAAAAAAGACGAAATAAAAAAATTGACTAACTTATTTGATTTTTTAAATTTAATTATTTGAAGTTTATTGTTTAGGTAGAAAACTATAAACCCAACAAATGAAATAGCAAAATACCAAGATGAACTCCCTAACTTTGTTATGCTTATAAAAAATTCTTTAAGAAAAACACCGTTAAAACTTTTATTTATATCAAGAAAATAATTATAAAACCAAAAGTCTGTATCAAATGAAAAAAAAATACTTACAGTAAGTAAAAGTAAAATAAGTAATTCGTATTTGATTCTATTTAAAATACTCATTCTGTAGTTATTAAAAAATTTAATGAGCTTTACAATATAAACTTAGATAAGTCCTGACTTTTAATAAGTTCTCCTAAGCTGTTTTCAACATATTCTTTATTAATTATAATTTCTGTAGGCCCAATATCTGAGGCAGTATAACTTACCTCCTCTAATAACTTTTCCATAACCGTGTGCAATCTTCTAGCACCTATATTTTCAACATTTTGATTAATTTCAGTTGATAAAGATGCTATTGAATCGATCCCATCTTCTTCAAATTTTAAATCTACCTTTTCTGTTCCAAGAAGTCCTTGATATTGTTTAATCAAACTATTTTGTGTTTCTGTTAGAATTAGTTTAAAATCTTTTTTACTTAAACTATCAAGCTCAACTCTTATTGGTAATCTTCCTTGAAGTTCTGGAAGCATATCTGATGGTTTTGATAAATGAAAAGCGCCTGAGGCTATAAATAAAATATAGTCTGTTTTGACCACACCATATTTAGTTGTAACAGCTGTTCCTTCTATTAGTGGTAATAAATCTCTTTGAACACCTTCTCTTGAAACATCCGCACCACTTCTTTCAGCTCTTGAGGTGATCTTATCTATTTCATCTATAAAAACAATTCCGTTTTGCTCAACATCTTCAAGAGCTCTTGAGTTTATTTTATCCTTATCCAAAAGTTTTTCAATCTCTTCCGTTAATAAATAAGCGTGAGAATCTTTAACATTCATTTTTTTCATTTTTTTTTGATTCCCAAAACCTTTTCCAAATACATCACCTAAATTAATCATACCCATTTGTGAGCCAGGCATACCAGGAATATCCATAGTTGGTAAATTTAAATTTGCATTTGCTGAAACTGAAATTTCAACCTCATTATCATTCAGCTCACCTGATCTAAGTCTTTTTCTAAAATTATCGCGGGTGGCAGGAGTAGAGCTTTTAGAAACTAAAACATCTAATATTCTCTCTTCTGCATTTTTTTCTGCTTTTGCTTTTACTTCTTGGCCCATTTGTATTTTTGTTTTTGTAATACTAATTTCAACCAGATCTCTTATAATTTGCTCAACATCTCTCCCAACATAACCGACCTCAGTAAATTTCGTTGCTTCAACTTTTACAAAGGGTGCGTTTGCTAATTTAGCAAGTCTTCTTGAAATTTCTGTCTTTCCACAGCCAGTAGGACCAACCATTAAAATGTTCTTTGGCACAATTTCCTCTTTTAAAGAGTCATCAAGTTGTTTCCTTCTCCATCTATTTCTTAATGCAACAGCAACAGCTTTCTTTGCTTTGTCTTGGCCAATTATAAATTTATCTAACTCAGAAACAGTTTCTCTTGGGCTAAAACTTGATTCCACTTTACAGCTCTATAGTTTCAGAAATTATATTATGATTTGTATAAATACAAATATCTGCAGCAATATTAAGTGATTCTTCAGCAATTTCTTTTGCATTCATTTTTGTATTTTTCATTAGTGCTTTTGCTGCGCTATTTGCAAAAGGACCCCCTGATCCTATTGCTAATATTCCATCATCTGATTCAATAACATCTCCAGTTCCAGATAATAATAGACTCACTTCTTTGTCAGCAACTATCATCATTGCCTCTAATCTTCTAAGATATCTATCAGTTCTCCAATCTTTAGCTAATTCTACACAAGCTCTTTTAAGTTGGTTCTTATATTGATCTAATTTTCCCTCTAATCTTTCAAATAAAGCGAATGCATCTGCGGTAGATCCTGCAAAACCAGATATAACAGTTTCATCAGCACCAAGTCTTCTAATTTTTTTAACATTTGATTTTATTACGGTATTACCAAGACTAGCCTGACCATCACCCGCAATAACGACAAGATTATCTTTTCTAATTCCAACAATAGTTGTTGATTTAATAATGTTTTTTTTCATTCATTCATAAGATGGCTATTTAATTATTTTTATCAAGTAATTTACCTAGAATAAATCATATTTCACTGATATTAGGCAAAAATGCGAAAAGGTAAGGTTGAGAGAAACACTAAAGAAACCAAGATAAGTTGTGAAGTTAACTTAGATGGAATCGGCCAATCTAAAATTTCAACACAAATCGGTTTTTTTGATCATATGTTGGAATTATTATCTCATCACAGCTTGATAGATATACATTTAAAATGTGAAGGAGATACCAATGTTGATCTTCACCATTCAGTTGAAGATACGGCTTACACAATTGCTTTAGCTATAAACAAAGCACTAGATGATAAAAAAGGAATTAATAGATATGGATTTTCGTATGTTCCGATGGATGAATGCTTATCGAGATGTGTTATTGATTTAAGTGGAAGGCCTGAGCTTGTGTGGAATGTTAATCTTGGATTAAAAAAAATTGGTGAAATGGACACAGAGTTATTTCATGAATTTTTTAAAGCCTTTTCAAATGAATCTAAATGTAATTTACATATTGAGAACTTGTATGGAAAAAATAATCACCATATCATTGAGTCATGCTTTAAGTCTTTTGCCAAAAGTTTAAGATTTGCTGTCGAAATAGATAACAGAAGAAAAGACAATATACCGTCATCAAAAGGCACTCTTTAATTTTTAATGAAAAAGATCACTATTGTCGATTACGGCTCAGGCAATGTTTTGTCTGCACAAAAATCTTTTATTAAGATAGCAAAAGACAACAACATTGAGGTTGAGGTTTTAATTTCAAAAAAACTGAATGATGTAAAAAGTTCAACTCACATTGTATTGCCTGGCCAAGGAGCATTTTCTACATGCATGAATGGTTTAAAAAAAACTGATGGATTAATTGATGAGCTTTCTGAGTTTGCATTAATAAAAAAGAAACCATTTTTAGGGATATGTGTTGGTATGCAGATGCTAGCTAAGATAAGTGAAGAAAATGGAGATCATGAAGGCCTAGGTTGGATAGATGGTCAAATTAAATTATTACCAGGAGATAATTTAAAACTTCCTCATATGGGGTGGAACTTGGCAATACCAACAAATTCAAAATACAATAACTTAATTTCAAATAAAAATGACTATTACTTCGTTCACTCATATTATTTCGATTGTGCCAATAAAGACAATATTTTGGCAGAAACTAAGTATGGAACAAATTTTGCTTCAATAGTTGGAAAAGAAAATATATATGGCGTGCAGTTTCATCCTGAAAAAAGTTCCTCCCAAGGATTAAACTTACTAAAAGAATTTATTGGAGTATGAAAATGTCTACACAACTAAAAGAAAAAATTAATATTTCAGTTGATAATATTGACACACTTACAGATGTAGATTTGGCAGATCTTTGTAATATCACAGAACAAGCAATTAAAGCTGGAGGTGGTTTTGGTTGGTTAAGAGTTCCCACAAGAGATATTTTAATAGATTATTGGACTAAAAGAACTAATGATAAATATATCAAACTTATTGTTGGAAGACTTAACGGCGTTATAGCTGGAACCCTTCAACTAGCGTATGAGGCTCCTAATATTGAGTCTAGGAAAAATATTGCGCGCATAAGAAGACAATTTGTTGCCCCATGGGCAAGAGGTTATGGTTTGGCTAAAACAATGATTGACCACACTGAACAAATTGCAAAAGAAGACAATATCAAATCATTGCAGTTAGCTGTTAGAGAAACACAAGATGCAGCAATAAAACTTTTTACAAGCAAAGATTATACCAAGTGGGGTGAAAACCCATATTATGCTTATATTAACGGAAGCTTTATAAAAGGTTATTATTATTATAAAAATCTATAGTGCAAATTATACCAGCCATAGATTTAAAAGAAAATAAATGCGTTAGACTTTCCAAAGGTAAAGATAACTCCAGCATTGTTTACAATGAAGACCCAGAAAAACAAGCCATCTACTTTGAACAAATTGGTTGTAAAAAACTACACTTGGTTGATCTAGATGCTGCTTTTGGTAGATCAGATGTTAATTTTGAAACAATAAACAATATTAGAAAATCAATTTCAATACCAATACAATTAGGGGGCGGTATTAGAAGTTTAGATTTAGCAAAAAAATATTTTGATGTTGGAATAAATAATTTGATTATAGGCTCAATGTCAGTTGAAAAACCAAATGAAGTTATAACTTTATCAAACAAGTATGTGGATACAATATATATATCATTAGATATTCTTGAAGATAACATAATGATAAAAGGGTGGGATAAAAATTCAGGAAAGAAAATACAGGATATTCTTGATATTTATGATAGTTCTAAGATAAGAGGATATGTAATTACAGATATTCAAAATGATGGAATGCTAAAAGGTTTAAACTTGGATTTTGTTAATAATTTTTTAAAAAAAATAAACTTAATTAAAAAATTTAATAAAAAAATTATAATTGCAGGTGGTTTAACAGATTACTCCGATCTAATAAATTTAAAAAAGCTCAACACAAAAAACATTGAAGGAATAATTTCAGGTAAATCTTTCTATGAAGGAAAGGTTGATTTAGTAGAAGCACAAAAAATTCTAAACTAAAATGGTAAAGATAAGAATCATCCCATGCTTGGACGTTAAAGATGGAAGAGTTGTAAAAGGTATCAATTTTTTAAATCTAATTGATGCAGGAGATCCTGTTGAACAAGCAAAACACTATTCTGATAATGGAGCTGATGAAATATGTTTCTTAGATATTAGCGCATCATTAGAAAATAGAGATACTATGATCAATGTAGTTAAAAAAACTGCAAACGAGGTTTTTATCCCCCTTACAGTTGGCGGTGGAATTTCATCAATAGAAAACATACAGGCATTACTTAAAGCTGGCGCCGATAAAGTTTCTATAAATTCTGCAGCAATTAAAAATCCCAATATCATTAAAGAGGCTTCTGAATATTTTGGAAACCAATGCATCGTTGTGGCTGTTGATGCAAAAAAACACAATAATGATTGGTTTGTTTATTCTCATGGTGGGACTAAGAAAACCGAATTATATGCTTTAGATTGGATAGAAAAAGCTCAAGAACTGGGGGCTGGTGAAATTCTTTTAACATCAATGGACAAGGATGGCACAAAATCTGGTTTTGACAATGAACTTTTAGGCAAGGTTTCAGAATTTTTAAAGATACCTGTTATAGCTAGTGGAGGAGTTGGGGCTCTAGATCATTTTTATGACGGTATAGTTAAAGGTAAAGCTGATGCTTTATTAGCAGCCTCAGTCTTTCATTTTAATGAAATTAGCATTAAAGAAGTAAAGGAATACTTAAAAAATAAAAATATAAGCATTAGAGATTAAATTTTATGAAAATTGAAGACTTAAATGAAATTATAAATAATAGAGTACAAACAAGAAAAAAAAATTCGTATACTAATAAGTTATTAAAGTTAGGGCCAAAAAAAATAGCTCAAAAATTTGGAGAGGAATCCTCAGAGTTAATTATAGATTTTTTAAAAGGATCAAAAAAAAGAACAATAGAAGAGGCCGTTGATGTAATTTATCATCTTCTTGTTTTGTTAAAATCAAAAAAAATTACCATTAACGAAATTCATAAAGAGCTTGATAAAAGAAAGTAAAACAAAATGTATGATGAAAATAATATTTTTGCAAAAATACTAAGAAAAGAAATACCTTGTGATAAAGTTCACGAGGATGAGTTTAGCTTATTTTTTAATGATATTAATCCCCAAGCAAAAATACATATTTTAGGCATACCAAAATTCCCCTGTACTACCTTCTCTGATTTTTTAAAAAATGCAGATAACGAAAACATAACATCTTTTTTTAAGAGTGTTCAGCTAGTAATAAATAATTTAAATATTGAAAACAAAGGTTATAGGTTGATAACAAACTCAGGAGAGGATGGAGGACAAGAGGTGCTACATTTTCATATTCATATTTTAGCTGGAGAAAAAATTGGAAGCTTAAGATAGATTATTATTTTTCTTTTATGATTACATAGTTAACAATTTCACTAACGCCTTTTATATTTTTAATAGCTACTATCATTTCATCTAAGAGATCAGGACGAGTAGATATTCCAGCTATATAAATTTTACCCTGGATAGTTTCAAAATTAAATGTAATTGCTTTAATCCCAACAGTTTTAGCAGCCACAGCCCTTGCTTGTGTATTAATCCATAAATCACTTGCATAATCTTTAAGTGTAGCTCTATTTCCAATTTCTATTTCGTTTATAACTTCTTTAACCCCTTCAACTTCCCAAACTAATCGCACTGCATCAATTCGTATTTCTTGATTATCAACCAGACCAGTTAATAGAACCCTTCCTTCTAAAATACTTGTATTTATATTTACAAAAAGATTGTTTCCTGCATTTAAAAATTTAGCTGCAATATTTATCTTAATAGTTGCATCATCTACCACCGTACCAAGAGATCTTTCACCTTCAGCAACTACCATTGCACTACCGCCCCCAGTTGCAAGTACACTGGCAGGTGAGCACCCATAATTAATTGATACAATTATTAAAAATATTGGAATAAATAAAATTTTAATTATTTTTTTAATTTTAACAACCATTTGTAAATTTTGTTTTTATTAATTTTTGTAAATTTATGTACTATTTCGACGATGTCGGTCAAAGAAAATTTTGTAACCATCTTTCTTAATTCTTTGCTATAGAAATCAATATTGTCAAAATCTTGATTTTTTGATGTTTGTCTATCAATAACAGCAACAAACTCACCTCTAATATTTTCTTTATCTTCTAGTATTTTATTTTTTATATTACTTGCATTTCCCCTAAAAACAAATTCATTTACCTTTGTAAGTTCTTTACATATTGAAATTGATCTATCAGTCATAATTTTTTCTAGGCAATCTAGAAAAACAATCAATTTATGACTTGAAACAAAAAATACAGAAGTTCTTTTTTCTTGAGAAATAGTTTTAACAAGATCTTCTATTTTTTTTTTAGATTTTGGCACAAACCCAAAAAAAATAAATTCTGATATTGGTAATCCAGATAGTTGTAAACTTGACACAATTGATGAGGGACCAGGCACAGATGTAATTCTAATATTATTTGCAATACAATATTGTACTAAATTATACCCAGGATCTGAAATAAGTGGTGACCCCGCATCAGAAATTAGAACACAATTTTTATTTTTTAATAAACTTTTAATCTGATCTATAATTTTATGCTCATTATAATCGTGTAAAGCTATTAATTTCTTTTTAATGCCTAATTTATTTAGTAGTTTAAGTGAATGTTTAGGATTTTCACAAATAATAACATCACATTCCCCAAGTATTTTTACAGCCCTGTAGGTTATGTCATCTAAATTGCCAATAGGTGTTGCTACAATTGAGAGGCCATTAATAATACTATCCATTATTTATATATTTATATTTATATTTATAATTTCATGTACTCCAGTAAATTTATCTACACAAGATACAAAAAATACAAAGAAAACAACTATTTCTGAAAAACCAATTGATATTAAAAGCAAAAATAAAGTAATTGAAAAAAAAGAAAACAAACAAGATAAGCAGAATAAGATTTTGGATGATGTTGTTTTAGATAAAACAATTATTGCCTTATTCGCAAAAGACGATGATAAAAAAACTACAGAGCAATTTTTGAACACCTATGAATTAGGAGTTTATAACTTAGCTATAAATGATGTTGTTATACAAATTGAATTTTTTGAAAATGAAAATGATCTAAAAAAAATAATAGAAAAAAAATCTATTACCTGGGAAAATTTTTCTAGGACCAATCCAATCCAAATATTCTAATTTCTTAAACAATTATTGTAGACATAAAGTAATATTTTTTTCATACTCGTCTAAAACATCACTAGCAAAAGATTGTGTTTATTTAATAAATTTTTTTCCACAAAACGAACTTTCACAACTTATGTTGTCTTTAAACGATGATGCAAAAGTTGCACTACTTTATCCTGAAAACGAATATGGATATTTAATAAACAGTCTAATTGATGATATTATTCTTGAAAGCTCAGCAATATTAGTCAACAGATCTTCCTACAAAGACGAATTATCAAATGTAAGAGAATCAATTAAAGAATTGGGAAAATATGAATTGAGAAAATATGAATTGAATAGACAAAAACAAATTTTATCGACTAAAAGATGACAAATCAAAAAAAAGATTAAAAAAATTAGAAAGATTTAAAACTACAAGTGACTACGATTTTACACATATCTTAATTGCTGATTATGGCTTGAATTTATTACAGGTTGTGCCTCTTCTCCCATACTACGATATAGACCCTAATCTTGTACAGTTTATGACAACAGGGGTAATAGATGATAAAAGTTTTTTCTTCGAACCTTCCTTGCAGGGAGCTATATTTCCAGGTGTTCCTGAATCAAGAAGAATAAACATAATTAGAAATTATATTGAAATGTATGATGATGAGCTTTTAAGAATCTCAACACTTCCATATGATGTTATGGGTTTAATAAATTTCATTTATTCAAAAAAATATAAAATGCGAGATTTAGTAAAACTATTAAATAATCCAAATAAAAAATTTAATGGGGTTGATGGAAATTTTTATTTTAAAAACAATATGATCGAAAGAGATCTTAACATATTAAAGATAAATAACGGAAATTCTTTTGTAATTAATTAATTAAAAAGTTAATTAATTTTGTTACAGCTATTGACCTGTGGCTAATTTCATTTTTTTCATTAGCACTTAATTCAGCTAATGTTTTATTATAATTTTTAGGAATGAAAACTGGATCATAACCAAAACCAAATTTACCTTTAGCTTGTTCAGAAATTTTCCCATCAATTTTGCCATTAAATACTATGTTGTGATTCTCTTTAGCTGTTAGGCTTATTGAGGTTTTAAAGTAAGCATTTTGTTTACTATGTTTTTTAGTACTTTTAATAATACTTTCAAAACAAGCCTCATTACTTTTGAAATTGTTTAAAAATCTTTTAGAAAGAACACCCGGTTTCCAATTTAAACTTTCAATGCATATTCCTGAGTCATCAGCAAAACAAGAAATGCCAGTTTTATTAAATCCATAGTCTGATTTTATCTTTGCATTTTCTTCGAAAGTTTTACCACTTTCTTCTGGCTCTTCACTTATGTTTAGATCATTTAATGAAAGAAGTTCTAGATTAAATTTGTTAAAAATTTTTTTAATTTCAATTATTTTATTTTTATTATTTGAAAAAAATAATAATTTCCTCAATTTAATTCAAAGCCTCTTTTTGTTTAGAAATTATCTCCTTAACTCCAATTTTTGCTAGTGAAAACATTTCTGTAAACTGAGCATCATTGAAAAAAAATTCTTCACCAGTAACTTGAATTTCAGATATTTCATCTGAATCACAAATTACAAAATTTGCATCTACTTGAGCTTCGGAGTCTTCCCTATAATCTAGATCCAATAATGCTTTATTTTCCACTATGCCAGTTGATACTGCCCCTATAAAGTTTTTGATAATTGGTTTTTGGAGATTATAATTGTTCTTTAATTTTTCTATTGCCAGATATAAAGAAATAAAACCACCACTGATAGAAGCAGTCCTTGTCCCGCCATCTGCTTGAATTACGTCGCAGTCTACTTTAATTTGACGCTCTCCAAGATTTGAAAGATCTACAATTGATCTTAAGCTACGCCCAATCAACCTTTGTATTTCTTGTGTTCTACCTGATTGCTTTCCTTTAGCAGCCTCTCTATCCATTCTTGTATTTGTAGACCTTGGCAGCATGCCGTACTCTGCTGTAACCCAACCCTTTCCAGTATTTTTTAACCAGTGAGGAACTTTTTCATCAATTGTTGCAAGACATAGTACATGTGTATTTCCAAATTTTACTAAGCATGAACCATCGGCATGAATATTCACGTTTTTCTCAAATGAAATTTCACGCATTTGATTGAAGGATCTATCTTTTCTCATATAAATTTAATAATAGTAGATAATTATTATTTTTAAATAAAATTCTTATGTCTGATAATGTATATGCTAAAATTAATGATAGATCGAAATTAATTTTTAAAAAATTAGTTGAGTCATATCTTAATACTGGGTCGCCAGCAGGATCAGAAACAATTATGAAGATGGGAGGATTAAATCTTTCCTCAGCATCAATTAGATCTATTCTATCAAATTTACAAAAAGAAGGGCTTCTATATGCCCCGCATAGATCAGCTGGCAGAATGCCAACAGAAAAAGGAATGAGGTTTTTTTGTCGACGGGCTATTAGAGTTTGGAAGAATTTCCAAAATAGACAAAGAAAATATTAAACAACAGTGCTTAACTAAGGGAAAGTCTTATGAAGAAGTTCTTGATGTTGCTTCTAAAGCTATTTCAGGATTATCAAGTTATGCAGGAATAGTTATTGCACCAAAATTTCAAAAAAACTTGAAGCACGTTGAGTTTATTAGACTAAATAGAAGTCAATTGATGCTTATACTCGCATATGAGAACGGAGAAGTAGAAAATCGTATTATTGAAGACAATGGAAAATATAATAGTTCATTATTAATACAGGCCTCTAATTATCTTACATCAAAGTTTACAAATAAAAATATCTCTCAAATTAAAAGATTAATTCAAACAGAAATAAAAAATTCACAAAATGAGTTAGAATTAATTTCCTCAAAATTAATTCAACAAGGTATTATTGAAACTCAACCTAATAGTAAAAATCCATATATATTTTTACATGGACAATCAAATTTACTCAAAGATGAAATAGTTTCGAATGATTTAGATCAAATACGAAATCTTTTTGATGAAATTGAGAAAAAATCTAGTTTTGTTGATATATTAGAGACTGCAGGCAAAGCTAAAGGAGTTCAAATTTTTATTGGATCTAAAAATTTTTTGTTTAAACACTCTGGTCTTTCTATGGTAATGGCCCCATATAAGAACAATGATCAAGAGATTATAGGAGCTATAGGTGTAGTTGGTCCGACACGATTAAACTATTCCAAAATAGTTCCTCTTGTTGATTATACATCTAAAATTATTGGAAAGGTGATTGATTAATGGTTGAGAATAAAGAAGAAGCAAATCAGCAAGAAGAAATTAAAAAACCTGATTCTGAGAATATTGAAAACGAAGAAGAGATTAATGATAGTCAAGAAAACACAGATACAGAAGAGACAAGTGAAGATGAAAATACAGAAGAAGATAACTTAGAAAAGGAAATTGAAACACTAAAAGAAGAAAAAATCCGATTGCTCGCTGAAATGGAAAATCTTAGAAAAAGATTTGAGCGAGAAAAAGTTGAGACTATAAAGTTTGGTAGCATAAATTTAGCAAGAGATATTCTATCGCCAGGAGATAATTTAGAAAGAGCACTAGATGCTTTGCCAGAGGATGAAAATCATTCACAAAGTATAAAAAATCTTATTGATGGTTTAAAAATGGTGCTTAAAGAATATAAAAGTGCTCTTGAAAAACACGGTGTTAAAAAAATAGAAGCTTTAAATCAAAAATTTGATCATAATTTTCATCAGGCAATGATGGAAATTGAAAATGATGATGCTGAAGAAGGAACAGTGGTACAAGAAGTCCAATCTGGTTATACAATGCATGATCGTTTATTAAGAGCAGCCATGGTCGGAGTCTCCAAAAAACCAGCTGCTAAAACAGAAGAACCTAAAGAAGAAAAAGAAGAAGAAAATCCTGAAAGTGATAGCAAAGAAAGTACCTAAAAACCCCTAAATCTATAACTTTTTTGAATATAAATACCGAACATCCTTGTATTTTAAATCTTTTTTCCCATATCTAATGTAACCAACGATGATTGGTAAATAACTAAGTAAAGAGGATTAAAAAAATGGCAAAAGTAATTGGTATTGATTTAGGTACTACAAACTCCTGCGTTGCAGTAATGGACGGTAAGGAACCAAAGGTAATTGAAAACTCTGAAGGTGGAAGAACAACTCCGTCAATGGTAGCATTCAGTGATACAAAAGAAAAACTTGTTGGACAGTCGGCTAAAAGACAAGCAGTAACCAATTCTGAAAATACTTTATTTGCCATAAAAAGATTAATAGGAAGAACATTTGAAGATGAAGCTGTTAAGTCTGATAGCGGATTAGTACCTTATAAAATTGTAAAAGGTGATAACGGCGATGCGTGGGTAGAAGCGCGCGGAGATAATTATAGTCCTAGCCAAATAAGTGCTTTCATTTTACAAAAAATGAAAGAGACTGCAGAATCGTATTTAGGTGAAGATGTTACTCAAGCAGTGATAACTGTTCCTGCATATTTTAATGATGCTCAAAGACAAGCAACAAAAGATGCTGGTAAAATAGCTGGCCTTGAAGTTTTAAGAATAATTAATGAGCCCACCGCTGCAGCATTAGCATATGGTTTAGATAAAAAGAAAACTGGTACGGTTGCTGTTTATGATCTTGGTGGAGGTACATTTGATATTTCTATTTTAGAAATAGGTGACGGTGTTTTTGAAGTTAAATCAACCAATGGTGATACCCATCTAGGTGGTGAAGATTTTGATCTTAAAATAATAGATTACCTTGCAGATGAATTTAAAAAAGATAACGGTATTGATTTACGTTCAGATAAACTTGCTCTACAGCGTTTGAAAGAAGCTGCAGAGAAGGCTAAGATTGAATTATCAAGCTCAACTGAAACAGAAGTCAATTTACCATTTATAACTGCTGACCAATCTGGTCCAAAGCATTTGACCATCAAGCTATCAAGAGCAAAACTAGAAGCTATAGTAGGTGAACTTTTAAATCAAAGTTTAAATCCTTGTGAAATGGCGCTTAAAGATGCTGGATTGCAAGCTGCAGAGATTGATGATGTTATTTTAGTAGGTGGGATGACCAGAATGCCTAAAGTAACAGAGATAGTAAAAAACTTTTTTGGTAAAGAGCCTAATAAAGGTGTTAATCCTGATGAAGTTGTTGCATCTGGTGCTGCTATTCAAGCAGGAGTATTACAAGGTGATGTAAAAGATGTTCTCTTACTTGATGTTACACCGCTATCACTTGGTATTGAAACACTTGGAGGTGTATTTACAAAACTGATTGATAAAA
>CACLXJ010000010.1 GCA_902610845.1 uncultured Alphaproteobacteria bacterium
GTAACAAGCAATTGAGCAATAACATCTTCAACATCTAGGGTCTCAGCTAACAAAATACTTTTTTCTTTAAATTCTTGTTGTCTTCTTTCTGCTTCTTCGTCTTCAGTTAAGATGTCTATTTCTAAACTAGTTAAATTAGAAGCTAATTTTACATTTTGACCTTTTCTTCCTATTGCCAAACTTAGTTGATCATCAGGTATTACAACTTCAACTTTATTTTTTTCTTCATATAAAAAAATCTTAGTTACTTCTGAAGGAGCAAGTGCATTTGCTAGAAAAGTTGCTTGATTATCTGACCAAGTAACGATATCAATTTTTTCACCTTGTAATTCATTAACTACGGCTTGTACTCTTGAACCTCTCATCCCAACACAAGCACCTACAGGATCAATGGTAGAGTCTTCTGTAAAAACACTAATTTTTGCTCTTGAGCCAGGATCCCTAGCAACACTCTTTACAACAATTACACCTTCATATATTTCAGGAACTTCTTGAAAAAATAGTTTTGATAGAAACTGAGGATGGGTTCTTGATAAAAAAACTTGATAGCCTTTAACATCATTTTTTACCTCATATATGTAAGCTCTTACTCTGTCTCCATTTTTAAATGTTTCTCTTGGAATGAGTTCTTCTCTTTTAATTATTGCTTCGCCCTTACCTAAATCTACAATTAAATTTCCAAATTCAATTCTTTTAACTATACCGACTGCTATTTCACCAACTTTATCTTTATATTCTTCATATTGATTAGATTTGTCAGCTTCTCTTACCTTTTGAATTATTACTCCTTTTGCATTTTGTGCAGCAACTCTACCTAATTCAATAGGTGGTAATGCTTTTATAACAAATTCTCCTAAATTTATATCTGGATTAGTTTTTTTAGCATCCTCTAAAAGAATTTGTCTAGATTGCAATTCTTCATCAATACTTTCAACGACTTCAAGATATGAATTTAACTTAATATCACCAGTAGCTCTATCTATAGAAATTCTTATATCAATTTCTTGGCCATATTTAACCCTTGCAGCTTTTTCTAATGCTTGTTCCATTGCAGAAAATACTGAATCTTGATCAATGTTTTTTTCTTGCGCTACATTAGACGCAACCTGTAGCATTTCTTCTCTAATTACATTATATTTTTTTTTAGCCATAGTTATAAAAAAAAGGTGGGATTACCCACCTTAATAATATTGCGTATATTAATATTTTACAGAATTTCAAGCTTATAATTTTCTCAAAATGAATAAAGAAGGATTTCTTTTAGAATTAATTGCTTTTTTATAATATTTTGTCTCAATATCAAAATAATCTTTTATGCCTAAATTAATTCTGGGTTGGTTAACCCAGAGAAAATAGTCCTTACATTTGTAAATTGAGTTTAAAATAAATCTAACATAAATTACTGAATCTGTAGCTATATATATCTCACTATTCTCTTTCATGTATTTATGAAGTTTTAGTAAAAAATCACTAGTTACCAATCTACGTTTAGCATGTCTATTTTTTGGCCATGGATCAGGAAAAAATATCCATACAAGGTCAAAACATTCTCTATGTGTACATTCTAGAACATCATATACATTTCCGTTATGTAATAGAATATTTTTTATTTCATTTTTTTCAATATTTTTGAGTAAAATTATATTCCCATCAATATATTTTTCACAAGATATAATAACTTTGTCTAAAAATTGATTTGCAAGAAATATACTAGTTTCACCATATCCAGTACCAATATCTAAAATATAATTAACTTTTTTATCACAATTTTGAAACTTGTATTTATCAACTGTTTGATAATATTTTTTCAAATCAATTTTTTTCTTGCTTCTTCCTCTTGTTCTACCAAATAAGCGATTAATATAATTATTACTAATCATTTTTTTCTTAAATAATAGAAATGAGTTAGTGTAAAAATAATAAAAAGATAAATTTTAAGTATTAAATGAAAATTTACAAAATTATTATTTTCTTTCAATAATAATTTGTGTTTAAAATTTTCAGTTTTGTTTAATTCAGTTTTATTTAGCACAGCACCATTGTTATCTATCACTGCAGATATTCCATTATTAGAAACACGAATAATTGGCTTATTAAACTCTGCAGCTCTTGTTTTAGTAAGATAGAAATGTTGATAAGGACCGATATAATCACCAAACCAAAAATCATTCGTTATATTTACAATAAAATTACCTTTATTATTAAATTTATTTAAAAGTTTCCAATAAAAAACAATTTCATAACAAATTACAGGAATAAAACTTATATTAGTAGATAGATTAATTATTCTTTCAATTTTACCTTTTGAATAATCATTTTGACCCACAATACTCTTAAAAAAAGTTAGTGAATCTCTTAATGGTAGAAACTCTCCAAAGGGAACAAGTATTTTTTTATCAAAGTAAGTTATATTTATTGAATTTATATTTACTAAACTATTATAATATTTATTATTTTCATATCTTGTAGCTCCAATAATTAATGTTTGATTTTCTTTTAAAGAATCTTTTATGATTTTTAGTTCAAGATCATCTAAGAGATAAGGAAAATTATTTTCACCAAATATAAGCAAATCTGCTGTACTTTCATCTATATGCTTAATTATTCTTTGAAGTTTTTTTTCAGGTGTCAAAGATTGGTCATTATTTTCAAAATTTAATTGGAAAATTTCCAAATTAATTGTTTTAATTTTAAAATTATTTTTTTCTACAGTAAAAATTATGATCATTAAAATAATGATTGGCAAAGCAATAAATAATGACAGATTTTTCAATTCTTGTGCAAAGTTTCCTTTAGTTAAAAAAATAAAAGGTATGCAAAATATCTGAATAATTAAATAACTTGAAAATAATGTTCCAAATGATTTTAGTAAAAATAGTAAATATTCATTACTAGAAAGTAATAACGAAAATGTAAACCAAGGAAATCCATAAAAAAATATTGATATTATATATTCACTAGATGTGAACATAAATGGGATAAGAAAGACTATTGGGATTTTTTTTCCTAATTTAAAAATTGTTGTAAAGATTAAACCTAAAATTACAGATAAGAATATTATCAGTAATAAAAATACCAGAAAAAAATTTTTAGTTTCTTCAAAAACAAAAAAAGGGTTTTTGATCCAAAATAAATAACTAATAAAAAAACCAAACCCAAATATTGTAAATTTATAAAAAATATTTTTATAACTATAATTTTCTTTATTTGAATCTAATAAAAAACAAAAGGATGGAAAAATGATAAAACCTAGTGGTAAAAAAAAATATGGAGGAAATAAAAGTGAGGTTAAAAGTCCTAAGATAAAATAAATTAAAATACTCAATTATTTTTATTTACTTCAACAATTTCAATTTTTCTATTGTTTGATTTAACGATCTTAATCCTAAGTTCATCATTAAAATCAATTACTTCATTATTTTTTGGTATCCTATTTATTTTTTCATATACAAGGCCACCTACAGAAGAAGTTTCATCATCTTCATTTCTTGGAATATTAATTGAAAAAAATTCTTCTAAATCTTCCACTCTATAACTAGCATCTACAGTTATTGAATTATCTGATTTTTTATAAACTAATTCTTCATCATCTTCTGCGTCATGTTCATCTTCAATCTCACCAACAATTTCTTCAACTAAATCTTCTATTGTTACCAATCCATCAACACCTCCAACTCCATCAACAACAAGCCCTATATGAATCCTAGATGATCTCATTGTTTTCAATAAATCTAAAATCGGAGATTTTGGAGCAACATATAATACATCTCTTATTATTTCACTCATCTGAAATGTATCCTGTGATGATTTAATAAAATCTTTTATGTGAAAAAAACCAATTACATTATCAATATTTTTTTTAAATACTGGAATTCTAGAATGTCCCTCTTCCTTAATAACTTCTAAAATTTCGTTGTAAGATTTATCATGGTCTAAGGCCACTATTTCACTCCTAGGTATCATTAAATCTTCAACACTTTTTTCATTCAAATTTACGATGTTTTTAATTAGATTTTTTTCATTATTATCATTTAGATTTTCAATATTTTTATTATCTTCATCATTAGCAATAAAATTTAAGATATCTTCTTTTGTTGAATCATTTGATAATAATTTTTTAATTATCCAATTTTTCCAACTCGATGATTTATCAGAGTTATTTGTATTCATTAAGTTGTATAAGGATTATTAATGCCAAATAATCCTAAAATTTTTATCTCCTCTTTTTTCATTTTTTTAAAATCTAAATTTTTTTTATGATCATATCCATTAATATGCAATAAACTGTGGATTAATATATGGTTAAAATGATCATATATGCCAATTTTATTCCTATGTATAAATTTTTCAATAGTATCAATTGAGAAAAAAATATCACAATATAAAATTTTTCCAACATTTTTATTTGAAATCTTAGAAATAAAAGTAAGGACATCTGTGTCTGATTGACTATTTTTATATATTTTATTAAGTTTTATCATTCTTGATTTATCTGTTAAAATTATATTTACCTCAAATCTATGATCTTTTTTAAAATAAGAGGTCATCTTATTTATAGTTTTTTTTGTAATAGTCTTAATTTTAGGTATTCGCCTTGGCCATTTTTTTGATTCAGAAAAAAAATCAACTTTTATATTTTTCATATGCATTAATAATTTTTTTGACTAGATCATGTCGTACAACATCTTTTTCTGATAATTCAATAAAACCTATATCATTAACTTTGTTTAACTTTTTTAATGCATCTTTAAGTCCTGAATCTTTTTCACTTACAAGATCGATTTGGGTAATATCTCCTACAACTACCATTTGACTATTTTTACCTAATCTTGTTAAAAACATTTTCATTTGTGTTTTTGTAGTATTTTGAGCTTCATCTAAAATTATAAAACAATCTTCAAGTGTTCTTCCTCTCATAAACGCAATAGGTGCTATTTCAATTGTGTTGTTAAGCAATTTTTTTTCTACCTGTTCATAAGGTAGCATTGAATATAGAGCATCATAAATTGGTCTCAAAAAAGGATCTACTTTTTCTTTTAGATCTCCTGGGAGGAAACCTAACTTTTCACCAGCTTCAACAGCTGGTCTGGATAAAATAATTTTATTTACTTTGCCATCTTGCAGGGCTGAAACTGCTTTAGCAACAGCAAGATAAGTCTTTCCTGTTCCTGCAGGACCAATGGCGAATGTAATATTTTTAGTATTTAGTAATTGAAGATATTTATTTTGTATTTCAGTTCTTGGTATAATTTTTCTTTTTTTAGTTTGAATAAATAAATCCATCTGTGTGTCTGACTTAATATTCATAGATATTAAACTTTTATTATCTCTAATTCTATCCTCATCTATTTCAGCACCATTTTGCGCTTCTTTAAATAAATTAAGAATAGTTTTCTTAGTTTCAAAAATTGATTTTTTATTACCTGATATTTTAATTTTGTTTCCACGGTATTGGATTTTAACTTGATTAATTTGTTCTATAAGAGATAAGTTTCTATCATTGATACCAAATAAGTTACTTAGAATTGTATTATCTTCTAATTCTAATTCTAAATTTTCATTTTTATTTACTATATCTGACATTCAAGTGCAAAATTAGTTGAGTTTGAAATTTTAACATCCATAATTTGATTTAATAAATCTTTTTTCGAGTTAATAAATGTACTTTGATTGTAGATTGTACGACCTATAAATTGATCTTTATGCCTACCTACCTTTTCAAATAATACTTCCATCTCTTTATTAACAAATGATTTATTAAAATTTATTTGTTGTTGTGTAAGTAAAGATTGTAAAGCGCTTAAGCGCGCCTTTTTATCTAACAAACTAATATTATCTTTATTTTGAGCAGGTGTTCCTGGTCTTGGACTATAAATAAATGAATAAGCAATAACAAAATTTACTTTTTCAATAAATTTCATTGTATCTTCAAAATCTTTATCTGTTTCTTCCGGGAAACCTACAATAAAGTCTGATGAGAGAGCAATATCAGAGCGAACATTTCTTATTTTTTCAACTATTCTTAGATAATCATCAACTGAATGTTTTCTATTCATTTTTTTTAAAATTTTATCTGAGCCAGATTGAATAGGTAGATGAAGAAAAGGCATAAGTTTTAAATTATCAGCATGGGCATTTATGAGGGAATCTTTCATATCTATAGGATGGGATGTCATATATCTAATTCTCTTTATTTCTTCGATTTCACCTATTTTATTAATTAAGTAAGCAAGATCTTTTGATTTTCCATCTAATGCTACACCGTGGTAAGCATTAACATTTTGACCTAGCAAAATTATTTCTTTAATTCCATGTGATACGTATTTTTTGGTCTCTTCCACTATATCATCGACTGGTCTAGAAAATTCAGGCCCCCTTGTGTATGGAACAACACAGAAAGAGCAAAATTTATCACATCCTTCTTGAATAGATAAAAATTCAGATGATAAATTAGAAGAATTAAAAATTAAGTTTTTAAATTTTTCATTTTGTAAAAACTCACTATTCTCTACTTCATCTACCTTATCAATCATATCAGGTAGTTTGTGATAGGATTGAGGTCCCACAACATAATCAACTGACGGAGATCTTTTTTTTATTTCAAGACCTTCAGCTTGAGCTACACAACCAGCAACTACTAATTTCATATTCTGTTTTTTATCTTTAATTTTTTTTACCCTACCAATATCAGAGTACACTTTCTCAACTGCCTTTTCTCTAATATGACAAGTATTCAAAACAGTTAAATCTGCTTTTGAAATATCATTGGTTATTTTATATCCTTTATTCGAAAATAAATCTTTAATACGGTTACTGTCGTATACGTTCATCTGACAACCATATGATTTTATATAAATATATTTATCACTCATGATTAATTTTTTTTATGAAGCATTTAGCATGAAAATTTTTATAATTATATCTATAATAGTTATGTCTAAAATTTAAAAAAACAAAGTTGTTTTTTTGATAAAAACTTATTGCATCTTCATTATCTTCAGCAACTTCAATGAAAATCTTTGAAATATTGACATTATTTGTTTCAAAATAATTTAATAATTTTGTTGCAATTTTTTTTCTTCTTTGATTTTTTAATACAAATAAAATATGCAATTCTAAATCATATTCATTATCGTTTTTAATTGTTTCACCAATTAAAACTCCTGTAAGGTTATCAGCCTCATAGTAACCTAGGGAGTAATTATTTTTTTTGCTAAATTGACTTTCAATATTTTTTATGTTCCATCCTATGTTTTTAAAATAATTAAATTCATCCCTATTGTCATTTATAAAATTTATAATTGATAATAGGTGTTCTTTATTTATTAAGCTAATTCTATTCAATTTAGTAGTTGATTGTTAGATATATAAATTGGTTTAATAATAATATTTTTTTTAAAAGTTAAATTGTTATAATTATTGAAAAATTCCTCAAAAAAAGAAAATTTTATTTGTTCTAGTTCATTATTTTCATTAATTTTACTATTATTAAAAAGAATTAAATGGATATGTTTTGGAATTGAGTATTTATTATTTTCAATCTTATAGTATTTAATTTCATTATCTATAGTTTTATAACATAGAAATTTCTGATTGTTTGATGAGGTTATAAAAACTCCCAGATTTTTTTTAGAATATTTTGTTGAGTTAAATTTTAAAATATCCTCAATAGATAATGGGTAATAAGGGATATTACGAGAAATCATTAGGCCAGACATAAATGCTGAGCCCACCCTTAAACTTGTATAAGAGCCGGGACCAATTGTTGTAGAAATTTTTTTAAGGTTTTTTGTTAAATTTAATTGTTTATCGATTTCTATATAGGATTGAATTATATTATCACTCAACTTATCTGTTTCAGATTGAGTAATTTTCTGCTGTAGTATTATTTTGTTGTCATCAATTACACAAAACTCTGGTATTGATGATATAATATCTAGGAACAATAACATATGAAATTATATAACTACATTCTATTGCTATTTTTAAAAAGTATTTCTTTAACTTTTTTATTAGTAAGTGGAACTTTTGCTAATGAAGTAAAAAATTCAGCAACTGTATTTATGTATCATAAATTTGGAGTTGCTAAATATCCATCAACAAGTGTAACTATTGATCAACTTAATAGTCATATTAAAGAATTAACTAAAGAAAAATATACTATTAAATCATTAGATTTTATTATTGATACAATTATTAATGATGGTGATCTTCCAACAAATACTATTGGTATAAGTGTAGATGATGCTGATAAGTCTTTTTTAGAAGTTGGGTGGCCTTTATTTAAAAAAAATAATATTCCTGTAACCTTATTTGTAACTACGGGGACAATTTCAAATAATAAAAAATATATTAACTGGGATCAAATAAGACAGCTTAAAGAAGAAGGTGTAGTAATTGGTGCGCACTCTCATACACATGCTCACATGCCAGATATAAGTATTGAAGAAGTAAGAAATGAAATAGAAACATCTAATAAAATTTTCTTAAAAGAACTTGGAGAGACTCCCACTTTATTTGCATTTCCTTATGGTGAGACAACAGATGAAATAATTAAATTAGTAAAAGAGTTTAAATTTAAAGTTGCTTTTGGACAGCATTCCGGAATAATTAATGAAACTTCTAACATGTATTATCTCCCAAGATTTTCATTAAATGAAAGATATGGTGAAATAGATAGAGTGAAATTTGCTGCATCCTCTAGAGGATTAGGGGTTTATGACTTTATACCGCAAAACCCAACTATTAAACAAAACCCTCCATTCATAGGTTTCTCTCTTCTTGATGAAAAAAAAGTTCCATTTCTAGATTGTTTTATATTTGATAGTAAAGGTCAGGTTGATAGAGAAATTTTTAAATTTAATGAAAGAGTTGAAATAAGACTTTCACGAGAATTATCACCTGGAAGATCTAGAATGAATTGTACTGTTAAAGATGGTGAAGGAAATTGGAGATGGTTTGGTCACCAATTTTATTTTTAATTAATAAGTAATAGTTTTTTGATCAAAAATACTAAAATTATTAGTTTTAATAACTTGCCTTATTGTTTTAATATAATTTTCATCTTCTGCGTAAGTACTTAGTTTATTTACAAGTAAATTAACATTGGAAAAATTATTTCGTTTTCTCATTATATTTCGGATATCACGAAAATCTTCATATGCATAATGAGAGTTAATATTACTAAAATATGACTCAACACTATTATTATATGAGCTAAATGCTTTGATTAAATGAGTATCACCGTTTTCTCTTTCAAGTGGAATAACACCTTCCGAGTCATCATATGTGTATTCCCCAAAAAGTGCATTATATTCTTTTGCAAATCTGGATTTACCCCATCCGCTTTCAATTGCTGCTTGGGCTAATGCTATTGAATTCGGTATTACATCAACATTTGAGAGTATTTCGACTGCTAAATCTAATTTGTGTTTGTTTTGATATTTAATGTTATACTTTTTAGCAATATCATTAAGTTTACTTATTTCATTATTGTTTAGAGTTCTAAAAGTTTCTAACTTACCCTTAAGTTCACTAACGAAGCTTCTTATCATCAAAATATTTTGATTTTCATTAATAATTATTGGTAAAACCGTTTTTACAAATTTTCTTTTATTTGAATCAAGATAATCGAAATCTTTATCTGATAGTGTTAGCTGTATACTGGGATTGTTTTGCTCTTCAATCTTTGAAGTGATTGTAGGATTAATAGGCTTTATTCTTATTTTAACAATTAATTTTTCATTCACTATTTCTGTAATAGGAGGGCCCTTAAGCGTAATTTCTTTTTCAGACGGTGTAATTTCTTTTTCAGAATATAATTTGTTTATTTGATTTGCGGTTTGAATGTTATTCTTAGTATCAATAGTGTTATTTTCTACAAACCCAACAAAGCCATTACTTATAACAATTAACCCAAGAAGTAATAAAGGGAAGCAAAAAAAATTATATAGTCTATCCATCAATAGGCCTTACTTCTTGTACTTCAGGAACATAGTGCTTTAACATATTTTCAATACCCATTTTTAATGTAGCAGTAGAACTTGGACATCCTGAACATGCGCCTTGCATATGGAGATATACGACACCGTCCTTAAAGCTATCATAAATAATGTCTCCTCCATCCATGGCAACAGCAGGTCTTACTCGTGTATCCAATAATTCTTTAATTTGTTTTACAATATCGGTATCGTTTTCATCAATCTCTAAAGATTTATCTTCACCTTTTTTACTTATATTAATTGTTGTATCACCAGAATTATAATGATCCATTATCGACCCTAAGATCAGCGGCTTCATAACTTGCCAATCTAAGGATTTATTTTTTGTAATTGTGATAAAATCACTGCCAAAAAAAACACCCTCAACCCCCTCGACATCAAATAAGCGTTTTGCAAATGGTGAGTCTGCTGCTTCACCAATATTTTGAAAAAAGGCCGTTCCATCATCCATTACAACCTTTCCGGGTAGAAATTTTAATGTTTGTGGGTTGGGAGTTTGTTCAGTTTGTATAAACATATTCAATATATATATAGTTATTAATATGTCTTTAGTATGAATTTTCTAAAAAAAATTTCATAATTTGGGGAATTTATTAGGATAAAAAACCAATAATTTCTTTAGTTTTTTGTAAAACAGGTTCTGCTACTGCTATAGCATCCTCTTTACCCTGATTTAAAATAGAATCGATATAAGAAACATCACTCATAAGTTTATTCATTTCACTCGTAATTGGTTCTAATTTAGATACTGATAAATCTGCTAAATCTTTTTTAAAGGTGGAGAATTCTTTACCTGCATAATCTTCAATAACACTTTCAATTGATGTGTCTTGTAAGGAAGCAAATATCGAGATTAAGTTTTCAGCTTCTGGTCTTTTTTCTAAACCAGTTTTATCTTGTGGTAATGGTTCAGTATCTGTTTTTGCTTTTTTAATCTTTTGTGTAATATTTTCTGCATTATCAGTTAACATTATTCTCGAATAATCAGATGGATCTGATTTACTCATTTTTTTTGACCCATCACGAAGACTCATAACTCTTGTAGCCTCGCCTAAAATTAATGGTTCAGGAATAGGAAAAAAATCTGTCTTAAAATCATTATTAAATTTTTGTGCAATATCTCTTGTTAATTCCAAATGTTGTTTTTGATCATCACCTACAGGAACATGAGTTGCTAAATAAATTAGTATGTCTGCAGCCATCAGTGTTGGATAAGAAAATAAACCAACAGAAACATTTTCACTATTCTTTCCAGCTTTATCTTTAAATTGCGTCATACGGTTTAACCATCCCATTCGAGCAACACAATTGAATAACCATCCAAGTTGTGCATGTTGAGGGACTTGTGATTGAACAAAAATATTATTTTGATTTGGATCAATACCAGAGGCAATAAAGGCAGCTGTTACTTCTCGTGTTTTATTTGCTAAAACTTTTGGATCTTGCCAAACCGTAATAGCATGTAAATCAACAACACAAAAAAAACATTCGTATTCTCTTTGAAGACTTACAAAATTTTTTATGGCACCAAGATAATTTCCTAAATGAAGATCACCAGATGGTTGGACACCGGACAGTATTCTTTTTGTTGGTCTTTCCATATTATTTTTTTAAATATTCTCTTAATTGATTTACCGATAGGACTTTTAACATAATTACTAATCCAAAATAAATAATTATAGCTAAAAAGATCATCAGAAGTAAAAGTGTTGAATTTAAAAACACTGAATTACCACTAATATTCGTAAACAACAGTCCATTTAATAAGTATATTCCTACATATAATATGACTGAACTTAGTAAAATTTTGATGGAGTTCTTTACTAAAAGATCATCAAATTTCATATGATTCCTAATAGCTAAAAAAAGGTACAATAATAATGCATTCACCCATGCACTAATTGCTGTTGCAACAGCGATTCCCATTTCTCTCATGGAGCCAATTAAAAGTAGAGATAACACAACGTTACTAATAACACTGACAATAGATATATAGAGTGGTGTTTTAGTATCTTCTCTAGCAAAGAAACAGGAAACTAAAACTTTAATTATAATATAAGCAGGTAGACCTAAAGCGAAGTAACTTAATACTTTAGCAGTAAAAAAAGTATCTTCTGCAACAAATGCACCTCGTTCAAATAAAATATAGATAATGGGTTCTGCTAAAATAAATAATCCTATGGCTGATGGTAAAGAAATTAATAACGAAAATTCAATAGATCTATTTTGAATATTATTTGTTTTTTCTTGATCTGATTGTTTAATTGCTTTGGATAAACTTGGTAAAAGAACAATACCAAGTGCTATACCAAAAATACCAAGTGGCAGTTGGTTAAGACGATCTGCATAATAAATATGACTGATAGCACCAACGGGTAAAAAGGAAGCAATAATAGTTCCAATAACAATGTTTAACTGAATAACACCTGAGCCAACAACACCTGGTAAAAATAACTTGAAAAACTTTTTTAATTTTTCATTTAAAACTGGGATACGAATACGTGGTCGGTAAAAATTTAAAACTGTACTGTATAAGTATAGAAATTGTAATATGCCGCCAATCAATACACCATACGATAATGCGTGACCTGCAGTTGTCACAAAAGGTGTTAAAAAGAATAATGAAAGAATAAAACTTATATTCAAAATGGCAGGGGCAAATGCACCGGCAGCAAAACGTTCATGAACATTATTGATTGAGGTAAAGTGAGCAGCTAAGGAAATAAAAATAATATAGGGAAAAATTATTTTTCCAAAATGGACAGCAAGTTCATAGGCCTCTTTATTATCAGTAAATCCAGGTGCTAAAACTTGAATGATATAAGGCATACCAAAGAAAAAAAGGATTGTTAAAACGACCGTAGCAAATAGTAACATGGAGGTCGTGTTTTCAACAAAGTCAGAAGCTTCACGTTCATCTTTTGGATTGAGAACAACACCTGAGAAAACAGGGATTAATGCAGCACTGTATGCTCCTTCTGCTAGGACACGGCGAAAGAAATTAGGAATACGAAATGCTACGAAGAATGCGTCAGCAATTACTGTCGATCCAAGATATCTTGCTATTAATATGTCTCGAATAAAACCTAATACTCGACTTAAAAATGTATAAAAGCTGACAGTAAAGAATGATCTAAAAAGACTCTTCATATGGTGTTTTTATAGTTTGAATGGTGATTTGTATAAATGAATTTTAGGGCCTAATTATGCCCAAAGCTATAACCTGCAGATCTTACGGTTCTTATATAATCCTTTTTATTATTTGTATTTCTTAAGAAATATTACACTTATGTTACAGATTTGTTACAGAAGTATTATTTTTTTATCAAATCAAATAATTTATCTTTCGAATCTAATTTTAAATAAATATATGATTTGAAAAATGGAGCTAACATTAATTTATACTATAATAGGTTTTGGACTTGCAGCATATTCTGTTATTGCAAACGACTCTGTTCAAACTCTCGGAACATTTATAGCTTCAAACCAACGCTTTAAATGGTACTGGTTAGCTACTGCTGGCTCTGCTGTACTAGCATTTACACTTATATATGGGTGGAACATTAACGACGGTGATATTACCTTTGGACGTTTAAATAAAATTCCATATCAAACTATTCAGTGGTACCACGCTGCGGCTCCATTAATTTTAGTACTTCTTACAAGAGGTGGAATTCCAGTATCTACTACTTTTTTAGTTTTGTCTGCTTTTGCATCAACAGTCGTATTAGAAAAAGTTCTGATGAAATCTGTAATTGGTTACGGATTAGCAGCAATGATAGCGTATATGGTTTGGATTGGTGTAAGTTATTTTATCAATGAAAAATTTGATAAAGTTCAAGAGAAACACAGAAGACCATGGGTAATAGCTCAATGGTGTACAACTGGTTTTCTTTGGTACACTTGGTTGAGCCATGATATTGCGAATATAGCTGTCTTCCTTCCTCGTGAACTTCCATTCAGTTTATTAATAGGAATCATTGCTCTATTAAGTGTTCTCTTATTTTATATCTTTTGGGATAGAGGCGGACGTATTCAACGAGTTGTTTATTCAAAAACTGGAACACGTTATACTCGTTCAGCAACTATAATAGATTTTGTTTATGCAGTCATTCTACTCTACTTTAAGCAATACAATGATATTCCAATGTCAACTACATGGGTCTTTGTTGGTTTATTATGTGGAAGAGAGTTAGCAATTTCCACAATGAACAAAGACTACAAACTTCGTTATGTCTTTCCATTAATAGGAAAAGATTTTCTAAAAATGATTTTTGGATTAACAGTATCTGTTGGAATTGTTTTATCAATTCATTATGTTTTAATACCAAATGGTTTCTAAAGTTTACCTTTTTTCTTTTTAAGTTCTTTTTTTAATTTAGGCCAATCATTATCACTTAAAATATAACCAACACAATTACTAGAACCACACTTACAAATGTGATCCACAAAATCTGTATCAAAAGGATAACCATAGTTATAAAAAAGCTCAGCTCCTTTTTTTATTCGTTTAATAGAAGAAATCCAAATTTCATTATCTATGATGTCCACTTCACAATTAGGATTACATGAGTGGTTAATAAATTTTGCAAAATTATAATCGACATCACCGTCTATGTCGTATCTTTTATTTAGCTCAAAAACGTAAACCATGCCGTTATTTTTATCTTTTTTAGCTTTTCGAATTTGTTTATCAGCTCTTTTGTCTCCCTCTTTTTTTGTGACTTTATCGCCTATATACTGAATAACTTTTGAGCCTTTTTTGATGTCATTTTTGGCAAATAAACCGGAACCGTGAAGGGGAGATTTTTTTTTAAACCAAATTTTCTTCGTCATACTGTTATTTTTATACAATACATGCATATATTAATAAGTTGTATTATAAAATGTTACTTTTATGTATAAGGGCAATTATCTGATTAATGAAATTTGAAAATAATAAAAAATTTTACCGCACAATTTGGATTTCGGATACCCATCTAGGAACTAGTGGTTGTAAAAGCAACATGCTTTTAGAATTCTTAGAGGAAACAGATTCAGAATATCTATTTTTAGTAGGCGACATTGTTGATGGATGGCGCATGCGTAAGAAAATGTATTGGCCTCAAGAACATAATGACGTTGTTCAAAAAGTTTTAAAGAAAGCGAAAAATGGAACTAAGGTAGTGCTTATCCCAGGAAATCATGATGAAGTATTAAAAGATTTTACAAATTTTTCCTTTGGAGAAATTTCAATCAAAAATGAAGATACGCATCAATTAGCTGATGGAAGGAAAGTACTTATTACACACGGAGATGAATTTGATGCCGTGATCATTAATGCTAGGTGGTTAGCTAAAGTTGGATCAGCGCTTTATGAATATTTATTAAAGTTAAACAATGTATTTAATTTTATTCGACGAAAGATGGGCTTATCTTACTGGTCACTGTCTCAATATTTAAAAAAGAAAACAAAGCATGCAACCAACTTTATTGGTAACTTTGAGTTTGCTGTATCTGACAGAGCGAGAAGAGAAAATGCCGATGTTGTTGTGTGCGGGCATATACATAGACCTGAAATAAAGGAATTAAATGGTGTTCTCTATTGTAATGATGGTGACTGGATTGAAAGTTGTACAGCACTCGTTGAAGATGAAATTGGCAATTTATCAATTCTTAATTGGCCAGAAGAAAGAGAAAAATTAAAATTAATTTCTTTTGAAGAAAGACGAAAAATAAAAGAGGATGCAGCCTAAAAAAATCGCGTTAATTAGTGATGCGTGGGTTCCTCAGGTAAATGGCGTAGTTACGACATTTCAAAGCGTTATACCTATTCTAGAAAAAAAAGGTTTTGAAATTAAAATATTACATCCTGAGATGTTTAATAATTTTAGTTATCCTTGGTACAAAGAAATAAAAATTTCTTACAATACTAAAAAAGTTACTGAAAAATTTTTTAAAGAATTTAATCCAGATATTGTTCATATAATGACTGAAGGTCCAGTAGGTTTTGCTGGTCGTAAGTACTGTCTTAAAAATAAACTACAATACACTTCTTCCTTTCACACCCGTTTTCCTGATTATATTAAACAGAGAGCTTATATTCCTAAAAGTTTAACATATTCAATATTAAAAAGACTTCATGATAATTCTGTAAATGTACTTGTCCCATCACTTTCAATGGTCGAAGAATTAGAGCGGTATAATTTCAAAAATTTAAAAGTATGGAATAGAGGAGTTGATACTGAATTATTCAATCCAAATAAAAGAAATAGAAATGATAATGACATTCAACTAACTTATGTTGGAAGAGTTGCAATTGAAAAAAATATTGAAGAATTTTTAAAACTTAAAGGAAATTATATTAAAACAATTGTAGGTGATGGTCCTGAATTACAAAAATATATAAATAAGTATCCTGACGTAAATTTTGTTGGGTTGAAACGAGGTAAAGAACTTGCAGAATATTATGCGAATGCTGATGTGTTTGTTTTTCCATCTAAAACGGATACTTTAGGGAATGTAATTTTTGAAGCTCTTGCTTGTGGTACACCAGTTGCTGCATTTCCTGTTACTGGACCAAAAGATATTCTAAAAGATTCTAAATTAAATACACTTGATGACAGACTAGGTAATTCTATAGAAAAAGCTCTTAAAGTGAATAGAAATGATTGTCGTGATTTTGCTATGAAATTTACCTGGGAAGATTGTGCTAATGAATTTTTAGATTCACAAATTGATTCTAAAATTCAATAATTTTTCTAAACAAATAAATAGACGTACCCAAAAAGAAAAAGGGGTAATTGTAATCCAAAGTTTGTTAATAACGCTTTATCTCTTGTCATATAACCAACTACTGACCAACCAACTGCACCTGTTCCATGTATAATAATATTATATGGATATGCATTTAAATTAGTTAGTAATATTCCAGACAAGATTAAAAAGGTGCTAAACCACTTAATTCTATTAATTGATATATCTGTCATAAATCTCCTATTTTGTGAAAATTTTCATTAATACATGTAGCCTAAAGGTAAAGATATTAATCAAATTGTAACGAATTTTTAACATTTCTTTATTTTATTTTGAAAAGTTCTATAAGCACGCCATGTTTGGACTAAAAAGTGCATCATTATTTGGTGATACCAAGAAACTTGAGAGAGAAATTGATGAATTTGTCGATATTGTCTCTGAAGTAGGCTTGGTATTTAAATCTATTGTTCCTACTTATCTTAATCATTCCGCCAACGGTAAATTTGAGGAAATGGTTGAAAAAGTAAAAGAAATGGAAAGTAAGGCAGACAAAATTACGAAAGATGTTGAGCATACTCTTTATGAAGAAACACTAATCCCAGATGCAAGAAGTGATGTGTTACGACTTCTAGAACACATCGATGAGTTAATTGGAATGTACCAAGGAAATTGCTATCACTTCTCTATTCAAAAACCTAATTTTCCAAAAGAATTTCACCAAGATTTAATTGAGTTAACCGAGACTGTTGTAAATTGTGTTGAGTCACTTTGTTTAACTGTCCGATCATTTTTTAGAGATATTAAATCTGTTAGAGATAATGCTCATAAAGTAACTTTTTATGAAAAAGAATCAGATATAAAATTTAGTGCACTTGCAAGAAGAATTTTTGACTCTGAATTAGCTCTAGATCAAAAAATGCATCTTCGATATTTTGTAGAGAAGATTGATCGTATTTGTGATCAAGCAGAAGACATAGCTGACGAGGTTCAAATTTACGCTATTAAACGTTCCGTTTAATTTTCAATGGAAATTACAATTCTAATTTTTTTATTTGGTGGTCTTTTTTTAGGTTGGTCACTTGGCGCCAATGATGCAGCAAATGTTTTTGGGACTGCTGTTGGAACAAGAATGGTAAGTTTTGGAAGTGCAGCAATAATTTGTAGTGTGTTTGTTATTCTTGGAGCAATTATTAGCGGAGCTGGAACAACAGAAACACTTGGAAAGCTTGGTGCTATAAATGCTTTACCAGGCGCTTTTGCAGCCTGTGTTGCTGCTGGTATATCTGTTTATTTAATGACCAAAGTTGGCTTGCCTGTGTCTACAACGCAGGCGATTGTTGGAGCAATAGTTGGTTGGAATTTATATACTGGATCTTCAACTAACATTCAGGTTCTTATTACTATATTAGCAACGTGGATACTCTGCCCAATTATAGCTGGAATAATTGCTATGGGATTATTTACATTTACCAAAAGATATATTCTCAATAGAAAGTTACATATTCTCAGATTAGATGCATATACAAGAACAGCCTTGTTGCTAGCTGGTGCATTTGGTGCTTATAGTTTAGGAGCTAATAACATAGCTAATGTTATGGGAGTGTTTGTTCCCATATCTCCTTTCACAGATATTAATATTTCTAACCTTTTTATTTTTTCTTCCAAAGAACAATTATTCTTACTTGGTGGTTTAGCGATAGCTGTAGGTGTTTTTACGTATTCAAAAAAGGTAATGTATACTGTCGGTAATGATTTATTAAAAATGTCTCCAGTTGCAGCATTTATCGTAGTTGTATCACATTCAATTGTTTTGTTTTTATTTGCATCACAAGGGATTAGTGCTTTTTTACAATCAATAAATCTTCCTTCCATTCCGCTTGTTCCTGTTTCTAGTTCTCAAGCTGTAGTTGGTGGTGTGATAGGAATTGGTCTTTTAAAAGGTGGTAAGGAAGTACAATGGTCTATTGCTGGCAGAATATCTTTGGGATGGGTAATGTTACCTATTATTGCTGCTATTGTTTCTTTAATCGTTTTATTTGTTTTAGAGAATATTTTTAATTTACAAGTATCGTTTTAATTTACAGCTCTATAAGCAAAAATAAAATTTTCTTGCTCTTTAGATTCTATGGCACCTTTTCGTCTTTCACGGACCAAATCAATTGCCTCTTGTTTATTATAATTAAATTCAACAAGTAAAATAGCTGCAATCGTTCCAGCTCTTCCTTTTCCTCCACGGCAATGTAAGATCAAATTTTTTCCATCTATCAATTCGTTCTTTAATAAAACTTTAGTTGTCTCCCATTTAAATTTAAAATCTTTATCTGGTGCTCCCATGTCATAGATAGGTAAATGGTACCAATGTAATTTATGTTCATAAATACTTTTGACAAACATAGTTTTATCACACGATTTTTCAAATTCACTATCTTCAACAAAGGAAGTGATTGAACTACAATTATTGTTTTTAAAAAGATTAAGTTCTTCATTAAAAATTGAATCTTCAAAGGTTCCTTCTTTGTTAAGTCCTGGAAAAGAAGTTAATATTATTTTTCCTGAGAAAGATTTTGATTCAATAAAATCGTAATTACTAAATTGCATTTAAGATTGATTAGCTAAAAAAGACTTTCTTGCCTCTTCTAAATAAGGACGAAAATGCTCAACATCTGGTGTTTTTTTATCTAAAATTTTAGCTAAATCATCAAATCGTCTTAACTCTACAGCTTCATCCATTAACGGTTTGCTAATAAACTCATCTGCTTCGTCTTTTGTAAAAGGACCACCTTGAACTTTTAAAGAAAGTTTTGAAGCTTCGGATAAACTTTCGTAATACCCTTCTTCAACACTAGATAAATATCTTTTTGAATCAACATGTGCCCTAATTGGTAAAATAACATCTTCGCCAAAATATTTTTTTAAGAAATCTGCACCTAAATTTTCATGATGACCGTCTTTACCTTCATGAATAGGATCGCCATCTTCGTAAATGAGATGTCCAACATCATGAAGTAAAGCTGCAGCAATTGTGGATCCGGGTAATTTATGTTGTTCCGCTAATTCAGCACATTGAAGAGCGTGTTCTAATTGGGTCACATCCTCATTGCCATACTGAATATCTGCGCCTTTGGTTTTTAAAAGATCTAACAAATAATCTACGATATTTTCTTTCATTCTAATATTTAATTAACTTATTAGAGAATAATTTCAATTCCAAGTTTAATAGGATTGAACAATTTTATAATAATATCTATTAAGATAAAAATTAAATGGATAAAAAATTACTTACCCCTGGTCCTTTAACAACCTCTATGACTACAAAAGAAGCCATGCTTCATGACTGGGGTTCAAGAGATAAAAAATTTATTGATCTTAATTCATCTATTAGGGAGTCACTGGTAAAATTAATAGATGGTGAAGATAATTATCAATGTGTACCGATGCAAGGTAGTGGAACATTTGCCGTTGAGTCAATGGTCAGCTCACTTACTTCTAAAGATTCTAAAATACTAATCCTTATTAATGGTGCGTATGGCCAACGAATGAAAAAAATGTGCACTTACCTAAATAGAGATTTTATAGAGTATGAAGTTGCTGAACATGAAGTTCACGAATTAAGTAAAATTGAAGAATTAATTGATACGAATGATTTAACTCATATTTTCGCCGTATATTGTGAGACAACATCAGGTATATTAAATCCTATTGAAGAAATTGCAGATTTAGCAGAGTCAAAAAAAATCTCTTTATTTATAGATGCTATGAGTGCTTTTGGGGCTTTGCCTCTTAGCGCAAAAAAAATAACCTTTGACGCCGTTGCTGCTTCTTCAAATAAATGTTTAGAGGGTGTTCCAGGTGTTGGTTTTATTTTAGTTAAAAATGATGTCATTCAAAACGCAAAAGGAAATAGTCATTCGTTAAGTCTTGATTTGTATGATCAATGGCAGGCAATGGAAAAAAATAAACAATGGCGATTTACACCTCCTACCCATGTATTAGCAGCTTTTAATCAAGCTATAAAAGAACATGAGAAAGAAGGAGGGGTTCAAGGAAGACATGCACGATATAAAAAAAATTGTGAGATTATATGTGCAGGGATGAAAGAATTGGGTTTTGAACAACTACTTCCAGATAATTTACAAGCCCCTATAATTATTACTTTTAAACAACCAAATGATTCGAGTTTTAATTTTGATAAATTTTATAATGCATTGAGTGAAAAAGATTTTTTAATTTATCCAGGTAAATTAACGGTAGCAGAAACCTTTAGAATTGGTTGCATAGGTAATTTAAATGAAAATGATATGCATGATACTATAGGAGCTGTTAAAGAAGTAATTCAAGAATTAGCACTCGAAATAAATTAACTTAATGACACAAGAAATTGAAATTCCATTAGTTCAAGCGACCAATGAAAATCTTCAAGGATATGGTTATCTTATTGATTCATTTGAAAAAAGTGAAATAGAAATTGTTACATGGCCAAAACAAGGTTGGAGAGAAATTGAAGAGGGGACAGGAAATGAAGGCGGAACAACAGAAGGTTCTTTTGATACGTGGTGGCAAGGAGATACTCTTTATGGACAAAATAATGCGGTAGAACATAAAAGTGATTACGAAATTGATGGGAAATATATTCTTGGATATTCCACTAATCCTGACAATGAATTACAGAAACAAAACTACACTCATCCAGATAAAATTTATTTATGGCATGCCAACTATCATCCAGATGGTGGTCAACTTTTTTTTCCTAAAGAAAACAAGCCTTTTATCTGTCCATTAGCATTACCAACTGATGATATAAAATTAGAAAATTTTAAAGCATTTTACTGTGATGGTTCTAAGGGTCTTTATATCCATCCAAACATATGGCACGAAGGTGTTTTCCCAGTCTCTGAAAAGCAATCTTTTGACGGAAAACAAGGAAAAGTTCATGCAAGAGTAAGCATTGATTTAAAAGAAGAGTTTAATAAATATATCTATTTTAAAACTCAAATTTAATTAGTACTTATTAATTTAAACTATGAAAATTATTCATTTATCTGATCCACACATTTATACTGATAAAATACATGGTATTGATCCAGTAGATAGATTTAAAAAAGCATTAGATCATATTATAATAAATCATAGCGATGCTGACCTTTTTGCGATTACAGGAGATATTACTGATCTAGGAGATAAAGAATCATATCAATTATTTATAGAGATAATTAAAGAAAAAAAATTACCTCAAAAATTAAATCCTCAACTTATTATTGGTAACCATGACAACCGAGAGGAATTTAAAATTAACTTCCCTTCAGTAGCAACAGATAACAATGGTTTTGTTCAATATTTTATCGACAGAGAGGATAAGAGATTTATTTTTATCGATACAAATTTAATCAATACACATGCAGGTCATTATTGTGAGGATAGACAAGAATGGTTCACAAAAATATTAAATGAAACATCCAAAAATAAAAATATTTATGTTTTTATGCATCATAATCCTCTTGCTTTGGTAAAGGATGAAAGTGATGGGATAGGTTTAAAACAAAAAGAAGAGTTTAAAAAAATTATATTTAGTAATAAAGAAAAAATTAAGCATATTTTCTTTGGCCATCAACATATTACAAGTTCTGGTTCATATGGTGGTATTACTTTTTCGTCTCCAAGAAGTACTTGGTCTCCTCTGATACCTAACTTTTCAAATGAATATCGTTTAGGAACAGCTAATACTGATACAAATTATAATGTTGCAATAATTCGACCTGATGCCTTAATTATTCATACGGAAGATTTTTTAAAAACAAATATAAATTGGTTTGAATAAAAAAATAATTATTTTTTTTCTATTACAAAAATTTCATTGTTAAAGTAAAGACCTTTATTTTTAGCAACTACGTTTTGTACTATTTTTTCATAGTTCTTTGTTTTTTCTATTTTCATCACTTTGTCATCGTCCATTTGATTGACATATATGGACGCATTCCAAGCAGAAAAAACTAATGATGTGGCTATACCATCACTAATTTCCGTTGGTAGGGCTCTTAATTTACATTTAATAATTCTTTTTTCTCCAAAAGATAAACTTCTTAATAAGTTTTTATCTAAGTTCTTCTTAAGATAAGAAATAATACTATTCGCTAGAGAAGGAAAGGGGCTCTCTTTTGGCCAAATTTTACGGATTATTTCATTAGCAGGATCTTTTCCTGAAGCATGAATAGTTAATAATTTCCCTTTTGATTTTAACGCTCGAATCATTGGCTCAATGACATATTTTGATTTTTTTTCTGCTGAAATTCTTGACCGATAAGGCTGTGATGCAATTATAAGATCAAATTTATTATCTGATTTTTTTTTGGTAGGTATTAATTCATTAACATTAAATTCTTGATCTTCCCTGTAGATAACCATCACTGAAGGCTCTTTATAAGTGTGGTTACCTGATTTTTTATTAATTTCTATATTCCAATTTTTTTCTAAAAAATCATTTTGTTTTCTTAACTGTTGAGCAAATTCTAGAGAGGTGTCACCTTTTAATTTTATAATTTTCCAATTAATTTTTTTCTGTTTAACTTCATTTTTTGATTTTAGGTTGGCGGCTTCAGCATAGTGTAAATTTGAAATGACAAAAACAGTATTCTTATGCTCAACAAACCTATCAGGTAATTTTTCTAAACCTAATCTTACATCTTCAATACTTATTTCTTTTGTACAAACTAATAAAGGAATATTAGGCCGAGCCTCGTGGCACTGACGCATAACATTCATAAGTAAAGAACCATCACCCATACCAGCATCAAATATTTTTATTCCTGGTTTTTTAGGTTTAATTTTATTTACGTGAGGACGTATCGCATCTGCTATTTGATTTTTTTCATTTGTGGTCGTTACAAACAATAAGTATTTTTGTCTGTTATCATAAAATCTAAAATTTTTTTTCATTATTAATAAAAGTCTATTAATTTAGAAAAAGAATAAAGGTTTCTTTATTACCAATAAAGTTTGTACCCCGTTCTTCTAAAAAAGCATCATCTACTATATTATTCCAATCTTGAACAGGAACTTTTATTTTATTTAATATGAAGATATTGTAGTAATCTATTTTTTTACCAGGGCAAAGAAAATGTCTTAACGTTGGTAAAGCTTTTCATTGCTTCAATTACACCCTCTTTATACCCCAAGCCTGAATCCTTAATTCCACCAAATGGAGACATCTCAATTCTGTATCCAGGAACTTCCCAAATATTTACAGTTCCAACATTTAGACCTTGGATATATTTTTTAGCTCTCATAAAGTTATTTGTACATACACCAGATGATAATCCAAATGCTGTTGAATTAGAAATCTTCATCACAGCGTCATCGTCATTTGGTACACGGATGATCGGAATAACTGGACCAAAAGTTTCTTCTAAAACTAATTCACTTTTAGGATCGACATTGTCTACTACTATAGGAGGCAACAATGCACCATTTCTTCCAGGATGATATAAAATTTTAGCACCGTCTTCTTCAGCCATAGAAACTCTTTTGTCAAAAAGTTCTGCAGCTTCAGCATTAACAACTGTACCTAAATCTGTTTCCATGTTCATAGGATCACCAAATTTAATTTTCTTAGCACGCTCGAGGGCCAATTCAACAAACTGATCTGCTATTGACTCTTGAACTAGTATTCTTTTAACAGCTGTACAACGTTGTCCAGAGTTTTTTGTAGCTCCGGTCACAGCTAGCTCAACAGCTTTTTTAAGATCATCAGAATCTAAATCATTTAAAATAATTAATGGATCATTTCCACCAAGTTCAAGAACCGTTCTTTTGTATCCAGCTTGTTCAGCAATTAATTTTCCCACACCAACACTGCCTGTAAAAGTAATTAAATCGATATTTGGATTTTTGATCATTTCCGATCCAATATCTTGAGGCCATCCAGTTACAACTGAAAACATTTCTGGTGGTAAGCCAGCTTCGTATAAAACATCAGCAAGAACCATTACTGTTAAGGGAGTTAATTCTGTCTGCTTACATACTGTACAATTATTAGTTGCAATCGAAGGCGCAATTTTGTGGGCTACCATATTTAACGGGTGGTTAAATGGAGTGATTGCTGAAATAGCTGTTAATGGTTCTCTTATGGTAAATATTTTTCTCGCTTTTCCATGTGGAGTTAAATCACAAGAAAAAATTTCTCCATCATCAAGAATACAAAGTTGTGCCGTTAAAGAAAATACATCAAATGCTCTTCCTACTTCATATAAAGAATCTTGTTTTGAGATACCAAGTTCTAAAGTAATAATATCCGAAATTTCGTCTTTTCTTTTTACTAGTACTTCTGCTGCAGTTTGAAGAATTTTTTGCCTCTCGTATCTTGTAAGTTTAGGTTGGTAATTTGCAGCAATATCTAAAGCTTTTCTTGCATGCTCTGCAGTACCGGCTGGAACCGTTCCAATTACTTCACCAGTGAAGGGGTACTCAACATTTATTATTTTATCTGAAGTAACTTTTTCTCCAGCTATACGCATTGCTTCATTAATCATTTTTTTGTGCATCATAGGGCTCCATTAATTGCATAGTAAAATGCATCATAGTTATATAATTGTTTACTAGGATCTAAGTTTTGTAATTTTAAGTTTGATATGAATGGAACTTCTCTTTCATGGAGTCCGCCATGTGAACGTAAAGGTTCATTTAATCCAGAAAGATTGTGCTTATCTTCAGATGAACCAATAGTCATAAATTCTGAAGACATACATATTATATCCCCCATTCTGTCAGGAGGTAAATTATAAGTAGAGCATCCTTTTTCTTTTGTTAAAACAACTTCTATATCTTTTATTTCTTTGATAGCATTTACAACTGAATCTACCTTGCTCTTGTCTTCCAAATAAATTGTTGCAAAAGAACCAAGTGAACCATGATGAACAACATATGGATCTGTAATTGGTAGAATAACTTTAGCCATGTTTGGTTCAAATTGTTTATCTAAATAATCTTGTAAGAATATTGCATTTGGGGAACCATCTTCTTTTGATTTTGGTTTCATACCATGATCTGCTGTGATGATTATAGAAACATTCTCTTTATTTAAAAGACCAATATATTTATCAAACATTGCATAAAATTTATTAGCTGTTTCATTTCCCGGTGCATATTTGTGCTGAATATAATCTGTTGTCGATAAATACATAATATTTGGTTTAAATTCTTCAAGAAGTTTTACACCTGCAGCCATTACAAATTCAGAGAGTCCCTCAGAATATACTTCTGGGACTGGCATCCCTAACCAATCGTTTACGTTATCTATACCATTGAGATCTTTTGTTGCTTGATCAGATTTTTCAGCAGAAAAACATATAGCGCGATCATCATCAAAAGTTAAACCATTACCCAATAAAGTTCTTAATTTATCCTTGGCGGTAACAAGGGCAATCTTAGATCCTAATGTATAAAATTTTTCAAAAATTGTCGGCGCTCGCATATATTTTGGATCATTCATCATTACTTCTTCACCAGTTTCAGGAGTATAAAAAAAATTTCCACATATACCGTGAACAGCACTTGGCTGCCCAGTTACTATGGAAATATTGTTTGGATTTGTAAAACTTGGAATGGCACTGTGAACAAGAAGGTTTTCTCCAGTTGCAATTAATTTATCAAGATTAGGAATGAGATTAGATTTGGATGCTTCTTCAAGATACTCTTTTTGACTACCATCAAGGCAAATCACAATGGCAGTTTTTGAGAAAGTACTTGGATATTTTCTTTTATTAATTTCTAGATTATCGGACACAATTTAAACTATTTATAAAAATCAATTTATAGTTATATGAACTTTAAACTCAATACTAATTCGAATATTTTTAATAAAATTAAAATAAATAGATTTAAGATATTCTCAAATTTAATGAATTTTGAACATTAAAAACAACATTTTTAGAAGTGTTGACTTCAATAATTAAAGTATTGGTTCCCTCTTATTACTTTACTGCTTTTAAAATCTTACATAAACGATTTAATGATAGAATTATTTTGACAGGTATGAAGTAAATTCTTATCTACTAATTACATTGTCAGTAAATTTTATTTTTATCTTAATTCTTGTATCTGCTCTATGTCATGCAGTTTGGAGTGCTATAATAAAATCAAGTAAGAACCCTTTATCGTTAATGGGTATAACTTCTGTCTTAGAGGTTACTATTTTTTTACCTTTAACTTTTACTGTTCCTTTTCCCTCAATGGAAGTTTGGTATTTTCTCATAGCAACCGTAATCATTCATGTTTTTTATAGATTGAATGTAATTTATTCTTATAGGTACGGGGATCTCTCTTACATATATCCAATCTCTAGGGGAAGTTCATGTCTATTTGTTGCTATTATTAGTATTTTTTTTTTAAGTTCTGATATTAGTGTTGCTGGCTTTGTTGGAATATTGATTGTTTGTATTGGTTTATTTTTAATTTCGTATTCGAGAAGTTTATCTTTTAACTTTAGAGGTTTTTCTCTTGCAATTTCAACTGCTATTTTAATTACTGCATATACTTTAGTTGACGGAGTCGGGGTTAGGCTTTCGGAAAATGGTTTTTCATATATTTATTGGCTCTTCACTCTCAATGGTATCCCTTTATTAATTATAGGTTTGATTTCTAAAAATGGATTACGAAAAACAGAAACGTATACTTTTAGTTCTGGTATAGCAGCAGGTATATTTGCAACGAGTAGTTATGCTATAGTTGTTTGGAGTATGCAATTTATAGAAATAGCTTATGTCTCTAGTATTAGAGAAATAAGCATTGTGTTTGCTGCAATAATTGGAATGATTTTCTTGTTTGAGAAGAATGCGAAATCTCGAATAATACCTTCTATTTTAATAGTGAGTGGTATTTCGGTTGTTTATTTTCAAATTCTTTAGTTAAAAAACATAGACATTTTGGGTTAAAATTTTATATGAGTTTTATGGCAGATGATATTGTTGAAGTTGATCCTAAAACTGAAACTATCTCTTGCGATGGTGGTGAAGATGGTTTAGGACATCCCGCAGTTTATTATACCTTTAATAATGAGAATAAAATTATTTGTGGTTATTGTGGTAAAATATTTATAAGAAAAGAAGAGTAAAAATGTATAAAGAATCCTGGGGTTTCAAAAGAATTTGTCCAATGTGTAGTAAGCAATACTATGATTTAGGAAGAACTGAGCTTGAGTGTCCTGAGTGTGGTAAAGAAATTGAAGTCACAACGTTAAATAGACCACGTAGAGGAAGAAAACCAGGAAGTACAAACGCAGCTCCTTTAACAAATCCTATTCCCCCAAAACCAAAAGAAAAAGATGATGATCTTGATATCGAGAATTTGGATTTAGATAACAACGAAGATAATCTAGAGGATGATACTGTTTTATTAGAGGACGAAACAGAAATTGATCCAATAGCGGAAGGTATTAAGCCTAAAGACGACAGCGAAGAAGAATACTAAAATTTCAATAAAAATTTAGAAGATGTTTAAGGTACTACATAACACTTGGGCCCTTTTTTTTGGGTTCGCTTTAATTAGTCTTGGTCACGGTTTGCAAGGAACGCTAATTGGGGTGCGTTCTGTTCTTGAGGGTTTTAGTTTTGTATCTTCTGGGCTAATCATAGCGGGTTATTATGTTGGCTACTTAACTGGTGCTTTAACTATTCCAACATTATTAAGAAGAGTTGGGCATATAAGAGTGTTTGCTGCTTTGGCGTCTCTTGCTTCCATTGCTATATTATTACACTCGGTATTTGTTCATCCTTATTCATGGATGTTTATTCGTATTTTAACAGGTATGAGTCTTGCTGGCATATACGTAATAATGGAAAGTTGGCTAAATGAAAAATCAACTAATGAAACTCGTGGACAATTACTCTCTATATATATGATTTTTACATTTGTATTTGTTGGGGCTGGTCAGTTTTTATTAAACTTAAGTGATCCAGCTAAAGTTGATTTATTTATTTTGGTATCAATTTTATTATCGTTTGCGTTACTACCAATTTTATTATCTAAAACAGACCAACCAAATACAGAGAGTCCGAAATATTTTTCTTTAAGAGAATTTTATAATGTTTCTCCTTTAGGTTTTGTTGGTGCTTTTGCAACAGGATTGTCTCATAGTGCAGTATTTGGATACGGAGCAATCTACGCTTCTTCTATTAATCTTAGTTTGTTTGAAATATCATTATATATGACAATTATAACTTCTGCTGGCGCGTTGTCTCAATGGCCGATTGGTTATTTATCAGATAGATTAGATAGGCGTATTATCTTAATTGGTGTTTCCTTTATGGCATCGGGTTTAAGTTTATTCTTTGTTTTTGCAAACTTTATGCCACTCACTTTATTCTTCATTATTACCTTCTTTTTCTCCATAGCTTGTTTACCAATGTATTCTTTAGCGGTAGCGCACACAAATGATTTTCTTCAGCCCAATGAAATAGTATCAGCGAGTGCTACTTTTGGAATACTTATAGGAATTGGATCAATTATAGGCCCATTACTTGTTTCAGGTTTTATGGAAATTATAGGAGCAGCTGGATTTTATATTTATTTATTCTTCATACACGGACTACTTGGTCTTTTTGGTTTGTACAGAATGACACAAAGAACAAAACCTCGAGATCTAGAATCTTTATACAATCCTTTACCTCGAAATATTAGCCCAGCTGGAATGGAAATGAATCCAGTTACTGAGCCAACTGAGGACGAATAAGTCTTTTAAATATTCTGTGAAGTAACAACAGCAAAATTATTCCCATATAAATAACTGGTTCTGTTTTATCTGCACGCACTAAAACATAAAAATGTAAACTGGCTAAAATAGCAACTGGATAAATTAAATAATGAATTTTCTTCCATAATTTAAAACCCAGTTTTTTAATCATTTTATTTGTTGATGTGCTTGCTAGTGGAATCAAGAATAGAAAACTAATAAATCCAAAAGTAATAAAAGGTCTTTTAATAATATCTTGGATAATGAATTGCATATCTAAAAAATGATCTAAAACAATATACGTAGAGAAATGTAAACAAACATAATAGAAAGCAAAAAGACCAATCATTCTTCTTAAAATAACTATCGATTTTATGACTTTAATATTTGATAAAGTAGTAATCATAAGCGTTACTATTATTAATCTAAGGGCCATAAGACCCAACTCATCCATTAATTTTTCAATTGGATTAACACCAAGATTGCCAATAACAAATTGATATGCCCATAGCAAACTTGGAAATAAAATTAATATAAATAAGATTGGTTTACTTTTGTTAAAATTTTTTGTTGAAAACATTCATTAATAAAATTTAGTTAAATCTAAGTCTTTATAGAGATGCGCAACTTCTTTTTCATAACCATTAAACATTAGTGTTTCTCTTCTTTTAAACTCTCCAATTCGTCTC
>CACLXJ010000011.1 GCA_902610845.1 uncultured Alphaproteobacteria bacterium
TTTGCTGCATTATCATATCCAATACTTTTATTTAGGGCAGTTACAAGCATTAAAGAATTATTTAAATGATTATCAATCATTGTTTTATTTGCCTTTAATCCTTTTAAACAATTTTTGTTAAAACTTTTTATTCCATCATTAATAAGATTAATAGATTGAATTATATTCAAGGCAATAACTGGTTTATATGCATTTAATTGAAAGTGACCATTTGAACCTGCAATATCTACAGTTGTACTATTTCCAATTACTTGAACGCAGACCATACTCAATGCTTCAATTTGAGTTGGATTTATTTTTCCTGGCATTATTGATGATCCTGGTTCATTTGCAGGTAATATCAATTCTCCTAAGCCTGATCTAGGTCCTGATGCCAAAAATCTAATGTCATTTATTATTTTTAATAATGAAATTGATAAAGTTTTTAAAGAATTTGAAAAATTAATTAGTGGATCATGAGAAGCTAAAGACTCAAATTTATTTTGAGCGGGTTTATAATTATCCCTAGTAAGTTTATTCAAATATTTGCAAAATACTTTATCAAATTTTTTTGGTGCATTAATTCCAGAACCTACAGCAGTGCCACCCTGAGCAAGATATTTTAATTCTAATTTTGAAACTTCTATTCTTTTTAAACAAGCTTGTAATTGAGTACAAAAAGCAGAAAATTCATCACCTAAAGTAATTGGCGTTGCGTCTTGAGTATGCGTTCTTCCTATTTTAATTATATTTTGAAATATTTTTTTCTTTTTTTGAAATTCTTTTATTAAAGCTTTTAGATTTGGTATCAAATCTTTTATTGATAACTCATTAATTGCAATATGCATAATTGTTGGAAAGGTATCATTTGATGATTGAGATAAATTAACATGATCATTTGGGTGAATAGGTTTTTTACTTCCAATTCTTCCTTTTAATTTTTTGATAATATGATTACTAATTACTTCATTTGCATTCATATTAGTTTGAGTTCCAGATCCAGTTTGCCATACTGATAATGGAAACTCTTCAATAAGTTTTAAATTAATAATATCATTGCATGCTTTTGATATTAATGATCCCAATTTTTTATCTATAACATCTAGTTCCATATTAGCTTCCGCCGCCGCTTTCTTTTGTTGACCCAATGCAACAACCAATTCTGACGGTATTTTTTCACTGCCAATTATAAAATTTTCTAATGATCTTTGAGTTTGTGCACCCCAGAGTTTATTTTTATCAATTTTTTTGGAACCTAAACTATCAAATTCTATTCTTTTTTTATTAGCCATTACTTATTAACAAACTCTTTATAACATATTATATGTAACTTATGAACAAACTTGTTTTACTTAGACATGGTCAAAGTCAGTGGAATTTAGAAAATAGATTTACTGGCTGGAAAGATGTTCCATTAACTGAAAAAGGTATTAATGAAGCTAATAATGCAGGACATTTATTAAAAAAACATAATATAAAAATTGATAAAGTTTTTAGTAGTGTTTTAGAAAGAGCAAATAAAACAGCAGAAATAGCTATAAAGGCATCAGAGATAGAAAATTTATACAAAAATGGAAAATTAATTTATGAAAAAAACCAAAATCTAAATGAGAGAGATTATGGAGATTTAGTTGGGTTAAATAAAGCTGAAACTGCAGATAAATTTGGGAAAGAACAAGTACACATATGGAGAAGATCTTATGATACACCGCCTCCAAATGGGGAAAGTCTTAAGGATGTGGTAGATCGAGTTTCTCCTTACTTTACTGAAACAATACAACCACATATTTTAAATAAAAAAAATGTTTTAATTGTAGCACATGGTAATTCCTTAAGAGCAATTATGATTAAGGTCGGTATGTACAAACCTGAAGAAATATCTTCAATAGAACTACCAACTGGTAGTCCATTATGTATAGATTACCAAAATAGTGAATTAATTGAACATTATTACTTAGATTAATTTTTTTTATAATTTGAAAAATTAATTACATTATCTTTTTTTGATTTATTATTTTCTAATTTTTTATTTACTTTCTTCTGAATTTTATTTTTTTGCAAAATTAAACCAAAATTAGCTGAAGGATCTGCAAATGAAACAATGGCATTATAATTAATTTTTAAGTTAGTTTTAATATTGTCAAATGAGAGTGTGATAGAAAAATTATTTTTATTTATTTCTAGATCATAATATTCATATTGAATAATAATTGTCATTTCTTGTGGGTAATTTTTTTTTAACCAATTAGGTAATTCAACGTTTTTATGATTCGTTAAAAATGTAATGTAGAGATGGTTATTATTTGATAATCCATTATCTTTTATGTTTTTGAGAATATCTTTAAATACATTTAGCATATTCTTATCTAGTATTTTTTGATATTCAATCATTTCTGTTTTATTTTTTTATTAAATATTTAAAGTATTGCAATAAAATTTATGAGTTTAGATAAAAATAATTCACAATATAGTAAAATAGCAAAATTATTTCATTGGGGGTTTGTTTTTTTATTTGTTTATGGTGTAGCAAAGCAAGTAGATGATATTAATCAACTTGAAGACAAAGCCTTTTTTAAATTTGAAATTATTTTTGCAGTAATTTTTTTGTTTCTTCTATTAATCCGTCTAATTTATATGAAATCAACACAAAAGACATTCTTACCTGAAGATACTCCTAAAGCTCAAAAATTAGCAGCTAAAATCGTTCACAACGGTATGTATGCTTTATTAATAGGTACTGTGTTATCAGGATTATTGATTGGATTTTTATTTTGGATAGAACATATAGATGGAATTATAATTGATATTGTTATTATTTTTCACGAAATAAATATTAATTTGCTTTATTTGTTTATAGGTATTCATATTGTAGCGGCAACCTATCATCGTTTAAAAAGAGATGGTGTTTGGAGCTCAATGGTGCCTTTTTTGAAAGAAAAAAAACCTAGATAAGTTTTTAATTTAATATAATTATTTTTTTAATTTTTCCCATTCAGCCATTCCGCCAGTAATATTCTTAACATTTTTAATACCCATATCTTTCATTGTTTTAGTTGATAAAGTTCCTTGTCCTCCGACACCACAAAATACAACATATTCTTTATCTGGGTTTTCTTTAAAAAATTTATTTTCCAAAGGACTACCTTCTGCCAAATAAAATTCAAGAAAAGCTCTATCTAGATGTATCGCATTTCCTATAGTTCCTTGAGAAAAACTTTGTTTATCCCTAACATCAATAAATTGTACATTTGGATCATTAAGCTTTTCTTTTGCTTCTGTTGCAGAAATATTTTTAATTTCATTTTTAACACTCATCAAATCTTCAAATTTTTTCATTTTTTCCTTACCTTATTTATATGGGGTGTTCTGTTGCCTGCTTTCATACGTTACCACTTGAGACATTAGACATAAATCTTGAATCATTTATCAAAAACATTAGGGTTTTAGCTCGTTTCTTTTTAATTTTTTTTCTAACTGATCTTACCATAAATGCGATTTTATGTGATATTTATTTTTGATCCACTTTGGCAAGATATTGGTAAGGAAACAGAAAAATCATTTAAATTTTAATATCTTGTTTCTGAATCAATTTGAAAAGTTTTTTAGACTCAACCCCAAAATTTGAATCTTTGTATAGGCAAATTTTGGAATTTTATATCCTTTTTGAGCCAAAAGTTCATCTAACTTAAATGGGTAATAAGATACTGAGTTGTTGACTTGGGAATTAGGTTTTTGCTCCCGAGCGTAAAACGAAAACGAATTATTAGAGGGGTAGATCCGCACCAAAAATAGAGATTACCTCCACTTGAAAGAAAGCAAGGCCAAGTTTATTAGAGAAGAAGACACCCTTAAATCTACAAGAGTAAAGTTGCTAAATGAGATAAATTATATAGCAAGTAATATTATTATTCATAACAAAATATTTTTCTATTAAATATTTATAATTTGGGTAAATTAGAATCTTAAAACCTTTTAAAAATGAAATATAAAAAATTAATTGAAGATTTAAAAATAGATAGTTTTGAGTATTTAGATATAGGTTCAGGATATGATTTTCTTATTACCAATACAACTTCATCTGTTGGAATAAATAATTTTACTGTTGATAAATCAATTGCAAATAAATTTAATTTAAAATTAATAGATCCAGCAATTGAACAAAGCCAAAAAATTGAAAATCTTAAAAAATATTTCAAAAGTGTTAGTACGTTTAAAGATGCTGTTTATGATGGAAATAAAAAAATCTTCAATATTTTGAAAGCAACGCATGGAAGTTCTTTTTTAGAACCTCATATGGAAAATATTATTAATTGGAGAGGCTATGACGATCGATTTGAAATAGTAAATAAAAAAGAAATTCAAACTGTTACATTTAGTGATTTTATTAAAATAAATAAAATTGAATGCATAGATTATTTAAGATTAATGGTTCAAGGTCAAGGTTTTGATATTTTAAAAGACTTAGATGAAAACAACTTCAGAAAAATAAATTTAATTTCTATGACTGTAGAATTTATTCAAATTTATAGAAACCAGGGCATCTTTAGTGATATAATTAAATTATTATCAATTAATGGTTTTAAAATTGTAAATTTCGAAAAAAATACAACTGAGAGAATTTCAAATCCTAAAAAAAGAAAAATAAATAAATTAATTTGGTCAGATATTTTATTTATTAAAGATTATACAAATCATAATGATAAAAAAGAAGAAGATATTTACAAAATAGCCATTTTATTATCTAGTTTAAATTTTGAAGAAGAGGCTATTTTTTTATTACGTGAGAATAAAATAGACATAAAAATAATTAATTTTTTTATTAAAATTCATATAAGTAAAAGAGGGATTATTGAAAAATTAAATTTAATTTTAAAAAAAATAAAAAATAAATCTTCTCTCTAGGCTTATATTATGGGTGAACCTGGAGGATTTTAAAAAAAACTGGAAAAATAAATCAAAATTCAAGATTGTAGAGTAGTGGGGCGTTCTGTTGCTCGGTGCGTGTGACGGTGCTAACTAGAAGTCGCCCAAATAAATCTTCGAAATCATAAGCAAACTCTGATGTTTTAGCTCATTCTTTCTAAAAAAACTTATAACACTGATGTTCAAAATTATCTAATTTTTTAAGTCTCTAGTCGCCTAAAAGTCGCTCAAATTTAAGTCAAATTAATTGAAATATCATGGTATTGATATTTAAATGAATAAAGTTTTATTATTAATTATTTTCATTTGTTTATTGTCATTAAAATCAAACGCAAATGAGTTTACTTTAATGTGTAAAGTTAATTCTTATAAAGTCGATGGAAAAACACACCTCTTAGAAGAGGAAGCCGGATATGTACAATTTATTTTTAATAATGAAATAAAGCGAATTGAAAGAATGCATCCCAAAACTAATGAAGTAATTTGGCAATATAATGGATATGATTATTCAAATAAATTTATTACTTTGAAAAATATTTTTATAGATGATCATTATGTTGATATTTATTTTAATTTCGTAAACAACATTGTAATTGAGGAAAGACTAGGCGTAACACTCTATTTTGATTGTAAAAATCTTCAAGAACTTGCAAGTCTATTAGAGGGTAATTCTATTTCAACTGAAGATTTAAACACCGTTGTTGCCGCTTCTTCCGGAACCGGCTTCTTTGTGTCAACAAACGGTCATATGGTGACAAATAACCATGTCATAGAATCATGTGACACGGTTAAAGCACATTACAAAGGAAGAGAGCTTGACGCCAACATATTATTTGTTGATAGGGCTAATGATCTAGCAATTATTAAAGCAAACATAAAACCAAATAAAGTTTTTGCCGTTAGTGATGAAGATGTATCTTTGTTAGAAGATATCATTGTAGCGGGGTATCCTTTAGGAAAAAATATTAGTGCTTCTATTAAAACATTTAAAGGGAGTGTTACCGCCCTTGCGGGATATGGAGATAATTTTTCAAATTTCCAAATTGATGCCTCACTCAGCTCGGGAAATAGCGGTGGTCCAATTATAAATCAAAAAGGTAATGTTGTTGGTGTTGCCGTTGAAAAACTTATAGAGGTGGGCGTAGAAGGGTTTAATTTTGGTGTTAAATCATCAACATTAAAAACATTTGCAAGTTCTAATCAATTCAAGTTCCAAGATCCTTCAACTGAAGAGTTATCAAACAAAGAACTTGGACAACTTATTACGGAAGCAACAATTTATTTAGAATGTTGGATGTCCGTTGCAAAAATAAAACAAATAATCGAAGAAGGTGAAAGACAAAAGGCTTTCTTTAGTGAGTATAAATAAATAAAAAAACTATTCTCATTTCGCTCAGAAGTCGCTCACATTTAGGGCAATTTAAAAAGTTTCTAATTATTCTAAGAAAAATATCCAATATCAATGGGGCGTTCTGTTGCTCGGTGCCCCTGGCCGCGCTCACCTAGAATCTAGGCAGCAAGTGCTAATCTATTATCGTTAGCGTTTATAAAATAGCCCGATAACGGTGGTACAATACCGGATAAAGTCTTTGTCTTTGAATTACCGTCAAACCTATTTCGTCCCCATATTGGTGGAGACGCCGGGTACCGCCCCCGGGTCCGAATAACTTATTGCACAAAGCATTTATTATCTTAGTTGCAAAGCAACATTTTTATTATACCTTAAACTAATTATACTTGAAAGTTTTGTCTTGAAATCTAGCAATTAAAAAAAAAATTGTTACTAATTAAGACATTAAATAAAAAAATATGATCAAAGCAATAATGGCAGTAGATGAAAAAGGGGGGATAAGTAAGGGTCAAAGTATGCCCTGGCCAAAAAATTCAATTGACTTAAAATGGTTTAAAGAAAATACTATAAATAATGTCGTTGTAATGGGGAGGAAGACTTGGGAAGATCCTTTTATGCCTACACCTCTAAAATCAAGGATAAATGTTCTAATTACAAGCAAAGATAAAGAATTAATAGAAGGAGCTGATTATTACTTTAGTGGAAACATAAATGATCAAATTCAAAATCTTCAATCAGAATATAAAGATATGGATATTTTTATAATTGGAGGTTCAGAAATAATAAATTTAACTTTTAAATCCATAGAACAATTTTATCTCACTAGAATCTACGGTAATTACAATTGTGAAAAATTTATTAATATTACGTCTATAGAAAATAATATGAAAATGATTAAAAAAATAAATGGTAATTCAACTTGCCATTTTGAAATTTGGGAAAGATGAAACAATACCTAGATGCTTTGAGATATTGTTATGATAATGGCTCTGATGTTGAAAGTAGAGCTGGTGGTGTTAGAAAGTCTTTTGGTTACCAAATGCATTATGATCTATCAAAAGGCTTTCCTGCTATAACCACTAAAAAACTAGCATGGAAATCTGTAGTTTCAGAGTTATTGTGGTTCATCGAAGGTTCAGACGATGAGAGAAGACTTGCTGAAATTTTATACAATGATTCAAGAGAAAATTTAAAAGATAAAAAAACTATTTGGACGCAAAATGCTCAAGCTGATTACTGGAAATCGCAAGCTCGGTTTGAAGGAGATGTTGGTAAAATTTATGGAGTTCAATGGAGAAATTTTAATGGAGAAGATCAAGTCTTAAATCTAATTAAAGGATTAAAAAAAGATCCAAATGGAAGGCGTCATATAATTTCTGCTTGGAACCCTCCGGAGATTAAAAATATGTCATTGCCAGCATGTCATGCATTTTCACAATTTTTTATTTCTAATAATAAATTAAGCTGCCAATTATATCAAAGATCATGTGACATGTTTTTGGGAGTTCCATTTAATATAGCTAGTTATAGTCTTTTAACTCATATGTTGGCTAGAGAGTGTAAATTAGAAGTTGGAACTTTTATTCATTCTTTAGGAGATTTTCACATTTATAAAGAACATTTTGAGCAAGTTAAAATCCAGTTAGAAAGGGTACCTAAAATATTACCTGAGCTTCAATTTGAAACAAAAGATTTTTTTAAATACAAAGTAAATGATTTTAAATTAATAGACTATCAGCATCATGAAAAAATTGATGCTCCGATGAATGTTTAATCAAGAGATTTTTTTAAGTTTTTAGCAATTGATATAAATTTTTTTGAAATTTCACCATCTGGATTATCTATTAAAGCAGGCACTCCTTTGTCTGATTGAATTCTCAAATTTGTGTCAATAGGAATTTCTCCTAAAAAAGGTATTTTAGATTCTTCAGCTTCTTTTTTCACACCATCTTTTGAAAATATGTAATGTTTTTGATTACAATTATTACATATGAAATAACTCATATTTTCAACAATACCAAGAATATCAACATTTACTTTTTTAAACATATTTATTCCTTTTCTAGCATCAGTAAGAGCTACATCTTGAGGTGTAGAAATTACTATTGATCCTGAAAGTTTTGAACTTTGAGCCAAAGTAAGCTGAGCATCACCAGTGCCTGGTGGCAGATCTATTATAAGGTAATCTAATTCACCCCATTCAACTCCATTAAACATTTGCTCTAACGCTTTCATGACCATTGGCCCTCTCCAAATTGTTGGGGCCTCAGAGTCAAGAATAAAGCCAATAGACATCAATTTTATTCCATAATTTTCTAAAGGTACAAGTTTTTTGTTTTCATTCATTATTGGTTTTTTTGAAATACCCATCATTCTAGGAATGCTAGGACCATAAATATCTGCATCAAGTAAGCCAATCCTAAGATCTAATGAACTTAATGCTGTGGCTAGATTTACGGAAAATGTTGATTTACCGACTCCGCCCTTACCGCTAGCAATAGCTACAATATTTCTCGCATTAATTTTAAATCTTTTATCATCAGGATTATTTTTTTTATCACTACCTATCTCTGAATTGATAATTATATTTACTGAAAGTACCCCAGATATTTGTTCAACGTTATTTTTAAGTAATCTTACTATATTTAGATATTGATCTTCTTTTTGACCTTTAACAAGCAACGATATGTTAACATTACCCTCTTTTACAACTGCTGCAATGTTTTTATTATTAGGATCAAAACTTAAACTTGTCTCGGGATCCCTAAATTTCTTAGAAAAAGTATAAATTAAAGATAAAATTTCATCAGACATCTTGATTTTTCCAGATTTACTCAAATATTAGTTATTAATTTAAATAATTAGTGTTAGTAGAAAGATCAAAATTTATCAATAGAATATGAGTAGGTATAATATGAACGATAACAATCCCTGGGGTTCAGGCGGAAACAACAATCCTTGGGGGTCTGGTGGATCTGGAGGTGGATCAAATAGAAAAGATTTCGAAGATTCAATCAAAAAAGCGAAAGACAGATTTGGTAATTTTAAATTTGGTGGAAGACGTAACTTATCGATCTTCATCATAGTAGCCATTTTAATTTGGTTAGCAACGGGATTTTATAGAGTTGAGCCAGATGAGCAAGGGGTAGAACTATTATTTGGAAGATGGAACGGTCAAACTACTGAACCAGGTCTTCATTACTTTTTTCCAACGCCAATAGGTCAGACAGTTACACCAAAAGTTGAAGTAATCAGAAAAATAAATGTAGGTTTTAGAAGTGCCAGTGATTTAGGCTTCGCTTCAAACTCAAGTGCTGAAAGAAAAGTTATAGAAGAGAGTTTAATGTTAACAGGCGATCAAAATATCGCAGATGTTGCATTCACGGTTTTGTTTAAAATTAAAGACGCTGGAAATTTTTTATTTAAACTTAGAAATCCTGAGTTAACAGTAAAAGATATGTCAGAAAGCGTAGTGCGTGAAGTTGTAGGACAAAGAGATCTTCAATTCTTACTTACCGAAGGTCGACAAGAAGTTGAGCAAGTTGTAAGAAATGAACTTCAAATAGTTTTAGACTCATATGAGAGTGGAGTTTTAGTTCAATCTGTTCAATTACAAAGTGTCGATCCACCTGATCAAGTTATAGATGCTTTTGATGAAGTTCAAAGAGCAAGACAAGATAAAGAAAGACTTGTTAACGAGGCTAACACATATTTGAATAGAATTGTTCCTAACGCACGTGGTGAAGCAGCTAAATTAGTTGAAGGAGCTACAGCATATAAAGAGCAAGTTGTAAAGCAAGCAGAAGGTGTAGCTCAAAACTTTATCGACGTATACAACAGTTATAAAGATGCTAAAGAAGTTACTAAAAGAAGAATTTATCTAGAGACTTTAAGAGAGGTTTTAGAAGGTAAGAATAAAATTATTTTAGATGATACTGGAAATGGTCAAGGAGTTGTTCCTTATTTACCACTTAATGAATTAAAGAAATCGGGAACAAATTAATATGAGATTTAGCGCCAGAAATTTACTTATAGTTTTAGTTCTATTCATCTTATTTTTAACTTTTACAGGAGCTTTTTTTATAGTTAACGAAACTAAACAAGCTCTCGTACTTCAATTCGGTGATCCAAGAAAAGTTGTTACAAAACCTGGATTACAGTTCAAAATTCCATTTATACAAGATGCAGTATTTCTAGATTCTAGGTTATTAAATCTAGACCCTCAACCTGAAGAAATGATTTTATCTGATCAAAAAAGAATTATAGTTGATTCTTTTGCAAGGTACAACATAGTAGATCCACTAAAATTTTACCAGACAGTAAGAAATGAGACAACGTTCTCAGATAGATTTGGAAGAATTATAAATGCTGCTGTTAGAGGTGTTATTGCAAAATACTCACTCACCTCTCTTCTAAGTAATCAAAGGATTCAAATAATGGCTGAAATTGAACAGCAAATAAAAAATAATGAAGACTCTTATGGTGTCAAAATAGTTGATATTAGAATAGGTAGGACAGATTTAACAGAGCAAGTATCAAACAACGTTTACCAAAGAATGCGTTCAGAGCGTGAAAAAGAAGCTAATTTATTAAGAGCTGAGGGTGAAGAATTATCTAAAGAAATTGTTGCTTCTGCAGATAGACAGCAAACTGTTATAATCGCTGAGGCAGAGAGAACTTCATCAATTTTAAGAGGTGAAGGTGATGCTTTAAAAAATAAAATACTTGGTGATGCTTACAGTCTTGATGAAGAATTCTTTGATTTTCTAAGAACAATGCAAGCATGTAGAGATACTTTTGGTGATACAGAAATGTCAATGGTTATTGCCCCTGGTGAGGTTTGTGAAAAGTTTTTTGGTGAAATAGATCTCCAAAATTAATGCCTGAAATTATATTAATAAGCATTGGTCTAGTGCTGATCATAGAAGGTATCCTATATTTTTTACTTGCTAACAATTTAAATAAATTATTAAATATCATAAGTGCAATTAATCCTCAGACTATTAAAAATGTAAGTGCTTTTTGTGCTCTAATGGGATTATGCCTTATTTATTTCACTTTCAAATATTATGATAACTAAAATGAAATTTAATTTTCTATTTGTAAGCATTATTCTTTTCTCTAAACCTTTATTTGCAGTTCCTGAAAGCTTTGCAGACTTAGTTGAGCAATTATCTCCAGCTGTAGTTAGCATTGCTTCAACTACAATTGTTGAAAACAATAGTCAAAATCAAATACCTCAATTTCCAGAAGGATCTCCTTTTGATGATTTTTTTAAAGAATATTTTGATAAAGATCAAAGACGGTCACAAAGACCTATGACAGGGCTTGGATCAGGTTTTATAATAAGTGAAGATGGTATAGTTGTTACCAATAATCATGTAATCGAAGGTGCTGATGAAATAACTGTTATCCTAAATGATGAAACAGAGTTTACAGCTCAATTACTTGGAAGAGATCCTAAAGCAGATATAGCTGTATTAAAAATTGATCCTCAGGATACAAAACTTACTTATGTTGACTGGGGAGATTCAGATAATATGAGAGTTGGAGATTGGTCAATTGCAATTGGAAACCCTCTTGGTTTAGGCGGTACCGTTACAGCAGGAATTATATCAGCAATCTCAAGAGATTTAGGCAGTGGGCCATATGTAAAATTTTTACAGACTGATGCTTCTATTAATCGTGGTAATTCAGGTGGACCATTATTTAATTTAGATGGAGAAGTAATAGGAATTAATACTGCAATTGTTTCGCAAACTGGTGGAAGTATTGGCTTAGGATTTGCTATACCTGCGAATAGTGCAAAAAAAATAGTTCAACAATTAAAAGATTTTGGAAAAACTAAGAGAGGTTGGCTTGGTGTACAAATTCAACCCGTTACAAAGGATTTTGCAGAAAGTCTTGGATTGTCTGATCAAAAAGGAGCATTCATTTCAAATGTAAATCCAAATGGACCTTCAAAAACCGCTGGATTAGAACCAGGTGACGTAATTTTAAAATTTAATAATATTGAAATTAACAAAATGCCTGATTTACCTAGGGTAGTAGCAGAATCAGATGTTGGTTCTACTGCAATATTAGAAGTTTGGAGAAAAAATAAAAAGATTAATATTGAGGTAATATTAGGAGAATTACCTGGCGAGGTAGTTACAGAAAGAAAAACAACTCCAAATATCGAAAGAAATTTAAAAATAGAATCCTTAGGAATTACAATTGAAAATCATGACAATGGTATCAAAGTAATTTCAATTGATGATGATGATAGCAGTTTGCAAAATGGAGATATTATAACGGAAGTTAATAGAGAGATTGTTAATAATATGACTTCATTTGAAGAATTAGTAAATTCTTTAGAAAAAACAGGCAGATCTTCATTATTACTGAAAATAATTAGAGATGATGAGCAAAATTGGATAACAATTAAATTCAAGAATAATTGAAAACTCAAATCTATTTTGTATTAGGGCCCACTGGATCAGGAAAATCAAAATTTGCTTTAAATCTAGCAGAAAAATTAAATGGTGAGATTATAAATGCTGATAGTATGCAAATTTATCGAGAGTTAAGTATCTTAACTGCTAGACCAACTATAAATGATCAAAAAAAAGTAAATCACCATCTTTATGGTTTTGTAAAAGGTGATGTTAGATTTAATGTTCAAAAATGGTGTGAGGAAGCATCAAATAAAATTAATTATTTGGTTAATAAAAACTTAACCCCTATTTTAGTTGGAGGTACAGGTCTTTACATAGAATCTCTAATTAATGGAATAGTTTCAATTCCATCAATACCAGAAAAAGCCAAAATAGAATCAGACAAAATGATTTCAAAGATTGGTAAGGAAAATTTTTTCAAATTAGTTAAAGAACTTGATATTGATGCAATGAAAAATATTTCACCCAATGATATTCAAAGAATAAGAAGAATTTGGGAAGTAAATTTTTTTACTAAGAAAAAATTTAGTGAATGGAAACAAAATAAAAATAAAAAAATAATTAATTTAGCAGATTACAAAATTTTATTATTTCTTCCTGAAAGAAATGAAAATTATAAAAGAGTAGATCATAGAGTACATTTAATGATCGAAGATGGTGCGATAGAGGAAGTCAAAAATTTGCTTAAATTAAATTATAATAATAGTTTACCAATAATGAAAGCTCATGGTGTTCCTGAAATTCAATCTTACCTTAATAACGAAATATCAATTGAAGAATGTATTTCTAAAGTTCAGCAGGTAACAAGAAACTATGTAAAAAGACAACACACTTGGTGGAGATCTTCAAATCTTAATATTTTTAAAAAATTTGATCAATTTCCAGACGAAATTGACTTAAAATCCATTAATTTAGATCAAAATTGAAGTAATTTATTGATTTTATTTTATCCACAGCCTATGAGCTAAAATCAATGAGCAATGAAATAACAGGCGCAGAAATTGTCTTAAAAAGCTTAGCTGAACAAGGCGTAGAAGTTGTATTTGGATATCCTGGTGGTGCTGTATTACCCATATACGATACTTTATTTAAACAGAATTCAATTAAGCACGTCTTAGTAAGACAAGAAGGTGGCGCTATTCATGCAGCTGAAGGATACGCTAGATCAACAGGTAAAACAGGTGTAGTTCTCGTTACATCAGGACCTGGAGCAACTAATGTTGTAACAGGATTAACAGATGCAATGATGGATAGTGTTCCTGTTGTATGTATTACAGGGCAAGTACCATCTCATTTAATAGGAAGTGACGCTTTTCAAGAATGTGATACGACAGGAATTACAAGACCTTGTACAAAACATAATTATTTAGTAAAAGATGTAAATAAGCTATCATCTGTTTTTCATGAAGCGTTTACTATAGCACAAAATGGTAGACCCGGACCTGTATTAATAGATATTCCAAAAGATGTTCAGTTTGCAAAGGGAGCCTATGAAGAAAAAAATAAAATTATTATTCCTTCTCATAGATTATTTGAACCAAGTCCTGATTTTGAAAAAAATAAAATTGAAGAAGCAGTAGAATTAATTTCAAAAGCTAAAAAACCAATATTTTATATTGGTGGTGGATGTATTAATTCTGGTCCAAAAGCTTCAAAATTAGTTAGAGAACTTATAAATATGGTTGGATCACCAGTTACAATGACATTAATGGGTCTTGGTGTAGTAGGCTCATCAGATAAAAACTCACTTGGCATGCTTGGTATGCATGGAATGTATGAAGCTAATATGGCAATGCATGAATGTGATGTTATGATCAATATTGGAGCAAGATTTGATGATCGTGTTACAGGAAGACTTGATGCTTTTTCACCAAATTCAAAAAAAATCCATATTGATATTGATGAAAGTAATATTAATAAAACTATAAATGTCGATGTTCCGATAATCGGTGATGTTAAACAGGTTGTTGAAAAGATGATTTCTGTTTGGAAAGAAAAAAAATATACAATAGATACTGTTTCTTTAAAATCATGGTGGGATAAAATTAATAAATGGAAAGCAATAGATTGTCTTAATTACAATAATGAGGGCAAACAGATTAAGCCTCAGTACGCAGTTCAAAGACTTTACGAATTAACAAAAAATACAAAAACTTTTGTTACAACTGAAGTTGGTCAACATCAAATGTGGGCAGCGCAGTTTTATAAATTTGAAGAACCAAATAGATGGCTAACATCAGGTGGTTTAGGAACAATGGGTTATGGATTTCCAGCTGCAATTGGAGCGCAGATAGGTAATCCAGACGCTCTTGTTGTTGATATAGCTGGAGATGCATCAATTCTTATGAATATTCAAGAAATGAGTACCGCTATACAATATAGACTTCCAGTTAAAATATTTATTTTAAATAATGAATACATGGGAATGGTAAGGCAATGGCAAGAGCTATTACACGGTGGAAGATATTCTGAAAGTTATACTGATAGTTTACCAGATTTTGTAAAATTAGCAGAAAGCTATAAAGCAGTTGGTTTAAGAGCAAAGACAACCGATGATCTTGATGATGTAATTAATCAAATGATAGAAACTAAAAATACTGTAATTGCTGATATATGGGTAACTAAAGAAGAGAATTGTTTTCCTATGATTCAAAGTGGCTCTGCTCATAATGAAATGATGTTAAGTAAAGATCAAAAACAAGATAAAAAATCTGCCGAAAAAGGAAAAATTTTAGTTTAATGAATAAATCAGTTTACGCATCTCCTGATCAAGTATCAGAGACTAAAAGACATATATTAACTGTGCTTGTCGATAATGAGCCGGGGGTATTAGCTAGAGTTATAGGCATGTTCTCTGGAAGAGGGTATAATATAGATAGCTTAAATGTGGCTGAGGTAAGTAACGATGAAAATATATCAAGAATTACCATTGTTACACATGGGACATCAGAAGTTGTAAATCAAATTGAAAAACAACTACTTAGAATTGTTCCTGTACATAGTGTAACTAATCTTAATAGAGAAGATAGCTCTGTAGAAGCAGAAGTTGCTCTTGTATATATTTATATTTCTGAAAATAATAAAAAGAAAGTTTATGAACTTTGTGATTTTTATAGAGCAAGAAAAATTGAAAATGAGAACAATACTACAATCTTTGAGATTGCCGGCGCATCAGAACGAGTAAATAGATTTATAAAAGAGATTAATGAAATCACAAAAGTTGAAATTGTTAGAAGTGGTCCAGTTGCAATATCATCAATTCATAAAAATGAGGAGGAATAATGAGAGTATATTACGATAGAGATGCAGATTTAAACTTAATAAAAGACAAGAAAATAACAATAGTTGGTTATGGTAGTCAAGGACATGCTCATGCAATGAATTTGAGGGACTCTGGCTTAGAGAATGTTTCAATAGCATTAAGAGAAGGATCAAATTCAAGACCTAAAGCAGAGCAAGCAAATTTTAAAGTCATGACTCCATCAGAAGCTGCTAGTTGGGCTGACATAATTATGATGTTAACTCCAGATGAATTACAATCTGAAATTTACACAAATGACATTTCTGAAAATATTAAAGAAGGAACAACGATTGCATTTGCACATGGATTAAATATTCACTTTGACTTAATCAAGCCTAAAGAAGGTATAGATGTTATTATGGTTGCGCCCAAAGGCCCTGGCCATACAGTAAGAGCTGAATACGTAAGAGGTGCTGGCGTCCCTTGTTTAGTAGCTGTAGATAAAAACCCTTCAGGCAATGCACTCGAAATTGGAATTGCTTATGCATCTGCTATCGGTGGTGGTCGTGCTGGAATCATAGAAACAACTTTTAAAGAAGAATGTGAAACAGATCTTTTTGGCGAACAATCTGTCTTATGTGGAGGTTTAACACATCTAATTTTAGCAGGTTATGAAACTCTTGTTGAAGCAGGATACGCTCCTGAGATGGCATATTTTGAATGTCTTCATGAAGTTAAACTTATTGTTGATCTTCTATATGAAGGTGGAATGGCAAATATGAGATATTCAATTTCAAACACTGCTGAGTATGGAGATTATTCGAGAGGTCCAAGACTCATTACTAATGAAACAAAAAAAGAAATGAAAAAAATTCTTTCAGAAATTCAATCTGGCCAATTTGCTAAAGAGTGGATGGCAGAACATAAAAGTGGCCAAACAAAATTCAAAGTAATGAGAAAAAATCAAGCTGAACATCCAATAGAAGCCGTTGGAGAGAAACTTAGAACTCTCATGCCTTGGATTGCAGAAGGAAAAATGGTTGATAAATCTAAAAACTAGATGAAAGTTTAATTAAATTTTGATTAGTGTATAATTAATTAAATGACTGAAAAAATATATATTTTTGATACAACCCTTCGAGATGGAGAACAGTCTCCAGGAGCATCAATGAATTTGGACGAAAAACTTCAAATAGCTGAAGTATTAGATTCAATGAATGTAGATATAATCGAAGCTGGTTTTCCTATTGCATCTAATGGAGATTTTGAAGCAGTTCAAGAAGTTAGCAAACATGTAAAGAATTCTACGATTGCTGGTTTAGCTAGAGCTAGTCTAAAAGATATCGATAGAGCTTGGGAAGCAGTTCAACATGCTAAATCTCCAAGAATTCATACTTTTATTGCTACAAGTCCTCTTCATATGAAATATAAATTAAAGAAAACAGAAGATGAGGTTTTGGAATCTATTGAGAAGACAGTAATGCACGCAAGAAATCTTTGTGATAATATTGAGTGGAGTTGTGAAGATGGAGGAAGATCAGAACTAGAATTTTTATACAAATGTATTGAGCTTGCTATTAATTCTGGTGCATCAACAATTAATATTCCTGACACTGTTGGTTATACATTGCCAGAAGAATTTGGGGCAATTTTTAAACATGTTAAAAATAATGTTCCTAATATAGATAAGGCCATTCTTTCAACGCATACACACAATGATCTTGGTTTAGCTACAGCTAACAATGTTGCTGCAATTAAAGAAGGTGCAAGACAGGTTGAATGTACTATTAATGGAATGGGTGAAAGAGCAGGCAATTCTTCTTTAGAAGAAATTGTCATGACGCTTAAAGTTAAAAAAGATCTTATGCCATATCATACAGATATTAAAACAGAATCTATTATGAAAGCTTCTAGACTTGTTTCATCAATAACAGGTTTTCCTGTTCAACCAAATAAAGCTATTGTGGGAGCAAATGCATTTGCGCATGAAGCAGGAATTCATCAAGACGGTATGCTTAAGCACGCCGGTACATATGAGATAATGACTCCTGAATCAATTGGTCTAAATCAGTCGTCTCTTGTTTTAGGTAAACACTCTGGTAAGCATGCTTTTTCAGAAAAATTGAAAGAACTTGGTTATGAAGTAGGTGATAATGCTTTAATGGAACTTTTTGGACGGTTTAAAGATTTAGCTGATAAGAAAAAAGAAATATTTGAAGAAGATTTAATTGCTTTAGCAGAAGATAGATCTTCATCTTACGATGAACACATTAAATTTGTATCATTAGAAGTAAATGCAGGATCTGTTGAAAAAGCTGAAGCTAAATTAAAAATAGAAATAAACGATAAAGTGGAAAATATTAAAATTAATGGTAATGGTCCTGTCGATGCTACATTTAACGCAATAAAAAAACTTACTAATACTGAATTTAGACTTAAACTTTACCAAGTAAATGCAATTACAGCAGGTACTGATGCACAAGGAGAAGTTACTGTAAGACTTGAAGATGATAATCTATCATCTCAAGCTAAGGGAAGTGACCCAGACATTATCGTTGCCTCTGCAAAGGCCTACATAAATGCATTAAACAGATTGATCTTTAAAAAAACTAAATCTATTAAAGAAAATGTAGCTAACTTAAAAATAGAAGGGGTTTGATTAATGGTTATTGATAGATTTTTTAGTCTATTTTCTAAAGACATGGCAATTGATTTGGGAACTGCGAATACGCTCGTATATGTAAAAGGAGAGGGTGTTATTCTTAACGAACCTTCAGTTGTTGCAACAATAGAAAATGATGGAAGAACTCAGGTTTTAGCAGTTGGTAACGAAGCTAAACAAATGCTTGGAAGGACTCCTGGAAAAATTAAAGCCATACGTCCTATGAAAGATGGCGTAATAGCAGATTTTGATGTTGCCGAACAAATGATAAAAAGTTTTATAAAAAAGGTTCATAAAGGACGATCTCTATCAAATCCTCAAATTGTTATTTGTGTACCTTCAGGGGCAACAAACGTTGAAAGAAGAGCAATTAGAGAGTCGGCTGATGCCGCTGGAGCCAGAAGAGTTTATTTGATTGAAGAGCCAGTTGCTGCAGCAATAGGTGCAGGTCTGCCAGTTGCAGAACCAACAGGGTCTATGGTTGTAGATATAGGTGGTGGCACAACAGAGGTGGCTGTTTTATCCCTTGGAGGCGTCGTTAATTCTACTTCAGTTAAAGCTGCTGGAGATCGATTTGATGAGTCCATAATGGAATATATGAGAACAACTCATAAATTAGCAATTGGAGAAACCACAGCTGAAAGAATGAAAAAAGATATTGGCTCTGCAAGCCCTCCAGACGATGGAGATGGTAGAAGCATGAGTGTAAAAGGAAGAGATTTAATTACAGGTCTGCCAAAAGAAATTAGTATTTCACAAAGACAAATTGCCGAAGCTCTTGCAGAACCTGTTGCGCAGATAATCGACACAATTAAAAGAGCCCTTGAACAAACCCCAGCTGAATTATCAGCTGATATAGTTGAAAGAGGAATAATGTTGACTGGAGGCGGATCTCTTTTACATAATCTTGATAGGGTTTTAAGAAGATCAACAAGTCTACCTATATCAATAGCAGAGGATCCTCTTTTGTGTGTTGTAATGGGAACAGGACAAGCACTTGAAGAAAAATCGAAACTAAGCGATGTTTTTGCCTCTGACTAAAAATTAAAATGGCTCCAAAGTTCCAAATAAAAGTTTTTCAATTATCAAGATTTGTAAAAAATTTTACAATTATTTCTGTCGTAACACTTTCGTTTCTTTTAGTATTTTTTTCTAAAACTGACTACTATCTTGTAAATGGAATTAAAAATTTATCTAGTTCTGTAGTTATTCCTATTACAAGATTTATATCAGCACCAGTAAATGTTTTTTCAAGTTTTATTAATGAATATAATCAATTTAGAAGTTTAAAATTTGAAAACAAAATTCTTCAAGAAGAAATAATTCGTTTAAAAAAATGGCAAACATTAGCAATTCAAAATTCAAGAGAGAATAAAGTTTTAAAAAAATTGTTAAATGCAACTGATAATAATTTAACTTTAGTAAAGACAACATCTCTAATTAATAGAAATGATACAATTTATAGTAAATTAATAAATTTAAATGCAGGTTATGAAGATAACATTAAAATAAATATGTCAGCTATTAATGAACGAGGATTAGTAGGCAAGGTAATTGATACAACATCAAATAATTCAAGAGTAATTCTTTTAACTGATCCTAATTTATCTATTTCAGTAAAATCTATATCTGATGGAATTTTTTCTTTACTTACTGGTCATGGAGATGGAAAATATTTAGTAAGTTCTTTTGTTAAAGAAAATAAAATGCCTAGATTAGGAGATATTGTTGTTACAAGTGGTACTGCACAAATCTTTCCTGTAGATCTATTGGTTGGAAAAGTAACTAAAGTTGAAAAAAATAGATTTTTTGTTTTACCATTTGTAGATTTTAAAAATATTGATTATGTACAAATCGTTACTTCAAAATAATGGAGTTTTCCAAATTTTTTAATTCCACTATTAAACTAAATATTATTTTAATTATAAGTTTTTCAATTTCCGTAAACTCTTTTATTCTTTTTCCTAATATTAATAATTCTTTCTATGTATTATTTCATTTAACTTTTATTTATCTAATTTTTTACCATTACCATTATTATCTTTATTTAGTTGCCCTGGTATACGGAATTTTATTTGATATATTGCTATTAAATAATATGGGAGCGCACATAATCACTTTTTTATCTCTCTTAATGTTATTTGTATTATTAAGAAAATATTTAATTAGATTAAATTCGTTTCAAATAATTTTTATTTATTTTATAACTTTAATTATCTTGCTACTTTTTGAGCAATTTTTAGCAAATCTAATACACAATTATACATTTAATATCAGTTCAATTTTCAATTTCATTTTAATTTCTTTAATTATTTTTATTCCTACTGTATTTTTGTTTACTAAGTTGGATAAGTGAAATGTTTTATTCGGATGATAAAAAACAATACTCTGTTCTAAATAGAAGAACTTTTTTATTATATTTATTAAAAGTATCTTTTTTTGGGATTGTAGGCTGGAGATTGTATGATATTCAAATAAAAGATTCAAAAAAATATAAAACTCTTTCAAAAAATAATCAAATAGACCTTGAAATTATATACCCTGTTAGGGGTAAGATTTATGATACTAATAACAAGGTTTTAGCATCTAATATAAAAGTCTTTGATGTATATATAATTCCTGAAAACACAAAAAATATAAATAAATCTCTAAACGAACTAAATCAAATTATAAAAATAAATTTTAGTGACAGAAGAAAAATACTAGAATTATCTAAAGAGGTTAAAAAATTTGAAAAAATAAAAGTATTAGAAAATATTAATTGGTCACAACTAGAAAAAATAGAATCAAACAAACTTAATATCGAGGGTATATTTATTTCTCAAGATTATATGCGAACTTATCAGTTTGCTAATACTGTTTCACATTTAATCGGTTATACAAACAAACCCAATCGAGAAGAAGTTGAATTACCTTTTATTGCAAATATGCCTAATCTAGAGATAGGAAAAGATGGCATTGAAAAAAGCTTTAACCCTAATTTAATAGGCAAATCAGGACAAAGAGAGATTGAAGTTAACTCTTACGGAAGAATAATTCGTGAAATATCAAGGCAAGATAGTCAAAAAGGAAATAATATTCAGATAACTATCGATCTGAGAATTCAACAATACACTTTAAATTTATTAAAAGAACACAAAGCAGGATCTGCAGTACTTATGAATATTAACAATGGTAACATATTATGTATGGCTTCAACTCCATCTTATGATCCAAACAAAATTATACAAAAACCAAATAAAGAATATTGGGATTCCATATTAGAAAATGAACTTTCGCCACTCACTTATAGATGTATTCAAGGTTTATACGCTCCAGGCTCAACTTTTAAAATGGTTGTTGCCATAGCAGGTATTGTCCATGGTATAATTGATACGAATACTAAACATTTTTGTAGTGGAAAAATTGGTTTAGGTGATAGACTTTATCATTGTTGGAAAAATAATGGCCATGGCTCAATGAATGTTAGTGATGCTATCAAAGAATCATGTGATGTTTTCTTCTATGAAATATCAAAAAAAATTGGGATAGATAAAATTGCCAAAGTTGCTGAAGATTTTGGTTTAGGCAAAATATATGATGTTCCCTTACCTAATCAAAAAAAAGGAATTATTCCTTCACGTGAATGGAAAAAGAAAAAATATGATGAAAGTTGGTATCCTGGAGAAACTCTAATTTCAGCGATTGGGCAAGGTTTTGTATTAACTAATCCATTACAACTGGCTGTAATGACTTCTATTATTGCTTCTAATGGAAAAAATGTAATACCAAATATTATCAAACAAAATAATAATATTGAATTTAAAAAGTTAGAAAAATACCAAAATGCAATTAAAATTATTAAAAGTTCAATGTTTAAAGTAGTTAATGAAAGTAAAGGCACAGCTTATAATTCGAGATCTGAATCTACACCTTTTGCAGGTAAGACAGGTACTTCTCAAGTTAGAAGAATAACTGTTGCCGAAAGGGAAAGTGAAGATTTTAGGAAAAAAGAAGTAGAATGGAAAAAAAGAGATCACGCTTTATTTGTTGGATATATGCCGGCTGAAAATCCTAGATATGCTGTTTCGGTTGTTATTGAACATGGAGGTTCAGGTGCTTCAACTGCAGCACCTATAGCAAAAGAAATTTTTCAATTTACTAAAAATTTAGAAATTTAATGTTAAATAAAATTCAAAATTTAAATTACTTATTGGTTTTCTTAGTAATCTTAATTTCTTTTATTGGTGCAGCAGGCTTATATTCTGCTGCTGGAGGATCATATAATCCTTGGGCATCAAGACATTTAATTAGATTAGCACTTTTTTTATTTTTAGCAATTATCTTAGCTTTTATAAATATTAAATTTATTTATCAATTTGCTTATATCTTTTTTATTTTATCATTATTACTTTTGCTATCAGTAGAATTAATAGGTGTTTTTGGTAAGGGTGCAACTAGATGGATAAATGTATTTGGTTTAAGCATCCAACCATCAGAATTAATAAAAATAACTATAATACTAGCACTAGCAAGGTTTTATCATGATTTAAAATTTGATCAAATTAAGCGAATAAAAAATTTATTTTTTCCAATACTAATTTTATTTTTACCATTTGTATTAGTCGTTATTCAACCAGATCTTGGAACTGCGTTAAGTATAGCAATGCTTGGAATCCTTATACTATTTGCAAGTGGAATAAGAATTTGGAAGTTTGTATTAGGATTTTTTGTTTTAATTCTATTAATTCCTTTGTCTTTAAATTACTTACAACCATATCAAAAAGATAGAATTTTCTCTTTTTTAAATCCTGAAGCAGATGCTCTAGGAAGAGGATATCAACTTATACAATCAAAAATTGCTTTAGGATCTGGTGGTTTAACTGGTAAAGGATTTTTGGAAGGATCTCAATCCTATTTACAGTATTTACCTGAAAAACAAACTGATTTTATCTTTACATTAATTGGAGAAGAATTTGGTTTTATTGGTACTATGTTTATAATTTTACTTTTTCTATTATTAATATCAGTCTGCTTTTATATAAGTATTAAATCAAACCATATTTTTGGTAGAATTCTTTCTATAGGTGTTGGCAGCAATTTATTTATATATGTCATAATGAATATATCTATGGTATCTGGATTAATGCCTGTTGTTGGAATTCCATTACCTTTAGTTTCTTATGGTGGATCCGCAATGCTTGCTATAATTTTATCTCTTGGATTAGTACTCAATGCAGAATTAAATGGAAATTTAAAAAAATTATATAATGCTTGAAATAAATAATGTTAATAAATTTTTTGGAGGATTAAAAGCTGTCAATAACGCATCAATGAAAGTTGAAATGGGTTCCATTACAGGTTTAATAGGTCCAAATGGAGCAGGAAAAACAACATTATTTAATACTATTGCAGGATTATATGATCCGGATGAAGGAAATATAATTCTTAATAATGAAGATATTTCTTTTTTAAAACCTCACGAATTATTTTCAAAAGGAGTTCTAAGAACTTTTCAAATTGCCCATGAATTTTCAACTTTAACTGTTCTTGAAAATTTAATGATGGTTCCACCAAATCAATTTGGTGAAAAATTATCATATGCTCTGTTAAGTAATGCTAAAGTAAAGCAACAAGAAGAAGAAATAAGACAAAAAGCTATCGACGTAATAAATTTTTTAAATTTAACTCACTTAACACAGGAACTTGCAGGCAATTTATCTGGAGGTCAAAAAAAACTACTTGAGTTAGGAAGAACTATGATGGTCGATCCTCAAATAGTTTTACTTGATGAGGTGGGAGCTGGAGTAAACCGAACACTCCTTAATGAGATTACTGATGCAATTTTAAGATTAAACAAAGAAAAGAATTATACATTTTTTGTCATTGAACATGATATGGATCTCATACAAAAAATTTGTGATCCTGTAATTGTGATGGCCGAGGGTTCAGTTTTATTTAAAGGAAATTTTAATGAAGTTAAGAATAACGATACAGTTATAGAAGCTTATTTAGGTAAAGGTATTAATAAGAATTAGAATTTATGAATAATTTAGTTGGTAAAAATTTAACTGCTGGATATGGAGGGGTCGATATTATTAAAGATATCAATTTAGAAGTAAATGAAGGTGAAATTGTTGTCATCGTTGGTCCAAATGGAGCAGGTAAATCAACAGCAATGAAAGCTTTACTTGGTATGCTAAGTTTAACTTCAGGTTCTGTTGAATACCAAAATGAGGAAATCTCTTCAATGCTACCTCAAAATAGAATTAATTTAGGATTAGCATTTGTTCCACAAACAAACAATGTGTTTACTGGTATGACAGTAGAAGAAAATTTAGAAATGGGAGGTTTTTTGAGAGAAGATAATATTATTCATACCATTAATGATGTTTATGATCTTTTTCCTATTTTAAAAGAAAAAAGAAATCAAAGTGCAGGAGAATTGTCAGGTGGTCAAAGACAACAAGTAGCTTTTGGAAGAGCACTTATGACTAAACCTAAAATTTTAATGTTAGATGAACCAACTGCTGGTGTTTCACCAATCGTTATGGATGAGTTATTTTCTAGAATAATTGAAGTTCGTAAAACTAGTGTTGGAATACTTATGGTTGAACAGAATGCTAAACAAGCACTCAGTATTGCGGATAGAGGATATGTTTTAGTAAATGGAAAAAATAGTCATGAAGGCTCAGGAGAAGAGCTTTTAAATAACCCAGAAGTTCGAAAGTCTTTCTTAGGAGGCTAAATGATTGATTTTTTAAACTCTGTTATTGTCCTTCTTAATTTTATTATCATACCTGGAATAACATATGGTTCTCAATTAGCAATCGGTGCACTTGGTGTTACTTTTGTGTACGCTATTCTACGTTTTGCAAATTTTGCCCACGGAGAAATCATGTCATTTGGAGCGATGATAACAATTTTATTTACTTGGTTTTTTCAATCACAAAATATTGGATTAGGAATTTTACCTACAGCTTTAATTGCATTACCCATTGGTATAGTAGCTACTATCATTTTATGCATTATTTCAGATAAATTTGTTTTTCAATATTATAGGTATCAAAAAAGTGTTCCAGTTGTTTTAGCAATGGTCTCTATTGGGGTAATGTTTGTAATAAATGCTATAATTAGAATTATTATTGGAACAGAAACAATTAAATTTTCTGACGGTCAAAAATTTATCATGAAAGCCAAACAATTCAAAGTAATGACAGGTTTAAATGAAGGTTTAGCTTTAAAATCATCACAAGTTATAACAATATTAATTACTATTGCTTTATTAACGTTTACTTTTTGGTTTCTACAAAAAACAAAAACAGGAAAATCAATGAGAGCATTTTCTGACAATGAAGATTTAGCATTATTATCTGGTATTAATCCTGATAGAGTTGTTTTCATTACTTGGGTCATTGTTGGAGTCCTTGCCTGTGTCGCTGGTACCTTGTATGGTTTAGATAAAAGTTACAAACCAATTATTTATTTAAACTTAGTCTTACCTATATTTGCTTCTGCGATTGTCGGTGGTATTGGTAGCCCTTTTGGCGCTGTAGTAGGTGGTTACGTAATCGCTTTTTCTGAAATAATGGTTACATATGCTTATAAGAAATTTTTTGTATATATTTTACCAAGTTCATTAGAGCCTTCTGGTTTAGTACAATTACTTTCAACAGATTATAAATTTGCTGTATCTTTCTCAATTTTAGTCATTGTTTTATTAATAAGACCATCAGGTATATTTAAAGGAAGAGTCTTATGATGAAATTTGAAAGATATGAATGGGTAGCAATTACTATAATGGTTTCTTTGTTTATTTTTGTCGGATTTATTCAAGGGTGGTCAGTCAGTTTAGTAATTTTAAATATGTGTATTATTTCTGCCATCATGACAATGGGGGTTAATATTTCATGGGGTTATGCAGGCGTTATTAATTTTGGTGTTATGGGTTTTCTTGCTATGGGAGGACTTGCAGCTGTCATTGTTTCTTATCCTCCAATAACTGAATCATGGAAAGCAGGGGGTACTGGCATTGGTGTTAGTTTTATTTTGCTTGTTATCTTGGTAACTGCTGTGATGTACATTAATAAGGCTGTAACAGAAAAAAGAAATAGATATATTTTTAATACAATAGTTATCATTTTTGGTATTTTAGTAATCAGACATTTTTACTTAAATGCAACTGAGAGTATTGAAGATGTTAATCCTGCTATTGCAGGTTTTTTAGGTGGACTTGGTTTACCAATAATATTTTCCTGGATTGTGGGAGGTTTTTTTGCTGCTAGTGTTGCCTTTATCATTGGTAAAGTTGCCCTTGGATTACGATCTGATTATTTGGCAATTGTAACCCTAGGTATTTCTGAAATAGTGGTAAGTGTTTTAAAACATGAAGAATGGCTTTCTCGAGGTGTCAAAAACGTTATTGGATTAAAAAGACCAGTTCCATATGAAATTAATTTACAAAATACAGATTGGTTCATAAATTTAATTACATACCTTAATTCCTCAAAATTAAATAATATTGTTGATGTGAGTGATAGACAGCAAGTTTTAAATAATCTTATTATTGATGGCTCAGGAATATTTGTAAAATTATCTTATGCTGTTTTATTTTTAATTGTAATGTTCATCATTTTTTACTTTGCAAATAAAGCTCAGTTATCTCCTTGGGGAAGAATGATGAGAGCTATAAGAGATAATGAAACAGCAGCAAATGCTATGGGAAAGGATATCGTAAAACAACATTTAATTATTTTCGTAATAGGGGCTGCAATTGTAGGAGTTGCTGGTGCAATGTTAGTTACATTAGATGGATTATTTACTCCATCAGGATACAGGCCACTTCGATTTACATTTATAATTTGGATAATGGTTATTGTTGGAGGTAGTGGAAATAATTTAGGAGCTATATTTGGTGGATTTGTTATTTGGTTTTCTTGGATTGAAGCAGCACCACTTACAACATTTATTATTAATCAACTTACAGTAGGATTAGAACCAACTAATGCTTTTAAGCTCCATTTACTAGATAGTGTTCCTTACTTTAGATACTTATTTATGGGATTAATTTTATTGTTAATTTTACGATACAGACCAAAGGGAATTATACCTGAGAAAGTAAGACATTCATAAAAAAACCCCAGCATAAAGCTGGGGTTAAATTTATATGATTAAGTAAGTACTAAAGAGCGCCAACAGTAACGAATTCGCCACCACTAACTTCTAACTCTTTAAATGCACCAGCTGCATCACCAAACGCATTAAATTCTACGTCTGTTGCACCTTGGTAATCTATATCTTTACCTGCAGCTAACATTTGTAAGCCGTATGATAATTGACCAGGGTTAATTACGATACCTGGAGCATTAGATACTTTACTAATATTGTTTAAGATTGATTGCTTATCAGCAGATCCACCAGCTTGAATTGCTAGAGCAATAATTGCTGCAGCATCATAAGATTCTCCAACATATGGAGCACTTCCATCCATGCCTTTAGCAGCTGCTAGTTCACCAAACTTTGCTGAACCTTTTGAAATTGCACCTGGCATTGAACCAAATGAACCTTCTAGATCTGCACCTATATTATCAACAATTGATTGACCAATCATACCATCAGATAGAACAAAAGTGTCAAATGCACCTGAATCTAAAGATGCTTCGATCATTCCTTTTCCACCATCATCTATATAACCAATAACTAGTAGTGCGTCTCCACCAGCTGATGCAAGAACACCAACTTCTGACGAATAATCTGCTTTTCCATCTTCGTGTGAAGCAGAAGCAGTAATAGTTCCACCACCACTTGCAAATGAAGCTTCAAATACTTCAGCTAAACCTTTTCCGTAGTCATTGTTAGTATACGTTACCGCAATACTTTCAATTCCTCTACTTAAAGCAAGTTTAGCTAATACTTGACCACCTTTTGCATCGGATGGAGCAGTACGCCAAAAAGTTCCATTATCAGGAACTTTACTTAGACCTGGTGAAGTAGCAGATGGAGATACCATTAAGATACCATTTGGTACAGCAACGTTAGCATTTATCGCACCTGTTACACCTGAACAGTCAGCACCCATAATAGCAGTAACGCCATCAGCTACCAATCCTTCAGCAGCAGCTGTTGCAGCTGCAGAGTCAACACAAGTTGAGTCAGCTTCTAGAATAGTAATTGTTTCTCCACT
>CACLXJ010000012.1 GCA_902610845.1 uncultured Alphaproteobacteria bacterium
GATCATGCCTTGGATCGCTATCAGTCATTTCTAATCTTATTTTCTTTTTATTACTTACAAGACTTTCACCATATGGATTGAAATGCATACCAATAGAAATTGGACCAATATGAATATCGGTACTATTAGAAAAATTTTTTAAAGTTTTAAGGATATAAGGTATAGTTTCAGGTGTATTTAAAACACCAAAATCACTAGAATCATGAATAATTGGAGTGAAGGAAAAACTAACCAAATCATAAAACATTTTTGGCCTCTTTCTATTTAATTCTGTAAAATTAGTGACCATTCCAGAAACAATTTGACTATTAGAAAATATCTTTTTCGCAATTTTATAATATTCATTTAATTCAGGAACTTCAGGCCATAAACCAGCTGGTTGAAAACTATTCAAATATATTTTTGGACAAATTAAAATTTTATCTAAATTAATATTATTTTCAGTTATAAAATTGTTAATTTTTTTTAACTCATCATCAGGATCATTGGTATGATCAACCAAAGCTACAAGAAACACTTTGTTTTGAGATATTGAAGTTATATTTGTAAATTCTTCAGTAAAATCAATAAGATAGTAATAATAATCAAAGTTGTTTATTAAATTATCATCAGGAATAACTAGAGAATCAATTTTTATACCAATTTTAGGAAATTTATAAGGAGTAGTATGATCAATTTTTACAATATTCTTAGACGGAAATGATCTTTGTTTATTATTTATAACATCTATTTTAACAGTTTGAGAGAAATTAGTCCCTCGTTTTTCTACATATGGAAAAGGATCTAATAAAGAGCCACTATATATTTTGAAAGAAGCGTCACCCCAGTTTCTTTGATCTTCCATTTCAAATAAAATATCTTTAAAATTTATATTAACTAACAAACTATTGTCTAAAGTGTAAGCAAGATTTTTAAATTTAAAAAATGGTTGGTCAGGTTTTATAAATTCTGGAAATTTTTTTTCCTCTTTTACATCAGTCTCTCTTGTTACAATTATGTTTGAGCCTACATGATTTTGTAATGGAATTAATAAATTAAAACCTATTCTATTAGTCCAAAAATCAGTTAAAAAATCTCCTTCAGAGGATAGAGTGATAGAATTTTCAGAAAATAATATAGTATTTCTTGTTTTAAGAATTTCATTTATACCATATTCTAAATCGAATATGTATTCTAAGGATGTATCAAAGTTCTCTTCATAATTTAGAATTTTAGGATCATAGTTATTCCAATTTTTGTCTCTTACCAAAAATGATATCATCTTTAAAATTTGAAAATTATGAAAAGTTATATTTCGAAAAAAAAGATTATCTTTAAATAAGGTAAAATTATTATTTGAATTTTTTATAAATTTTTCTTCCAATAATTTAGAGTTATACATATAATTTTGATACTGATTTATAATCATTATATTCTGATATTAAAGCTGATTTATTTTTTTCATATTTTGTATTTTGGATTAAACTTAAAAAAATAAGTTCTCGTTGAGCAAAACTACCTCCAAGGTATTTAAATTGTGACTTAATTATATTTTCATTTAATAATTCATTTATTTTCATACTGTGAATAATTGGCTTTAAGTAATTAATATAATTTTCTTTAAAAGAATTTTCTAAATAATTTTCTTCCATTCTTTCTTCAAGTTGCTGAAAATAATCTTGGTCATTATAGTATAAGTAATAAAAAATAAGATGATAATCAATGAATGGAAGTATGTGTTGATTTTTAAAATATTCAGCATAATCTTTTAATTTATCCATTCTTTCTTTAACATCCACTCCTTTGTAATGAAGTCTTAATAAAAAAGAACAGGCATTACAAAAATCTAAATAAAAAATTTCTGAAGAAGAGAAATAATTATCAAATAGCTTTAAGCTTTTTTCATATTCTTGATTATAGAATAATATTAATGATTGATGCCACCATATATGTCTTTTTATTGGACCGTAAATTGACCAATTAATTTTATTAAAATTATTATTATTATTAATTGAGTCACTATTCTCATTATCGTGTACATGCAAAAGAGCGTGCCAACTCCACAAATCATTGGATGACTGTTTTAGTGAATTTAGAGCTAGAAACTTAGCTTTATCAATTAGATTATTTTCTTCAAAAGCATAGCTAGTCATCCCTAATAGTAAATTGTAATGTTGATCACTTTCTGACCACTTACTCAGTATTTCTTCATGTTTATTTAAAAATTTATTATCAATACCTAAGAAAATATTATTAAAATGAAATAATCTGATAGCAAAAATATCTTTGGGATTATCTTTTATAATTAATTCTAATTTATTTAATAAATTTTTTAAATCATTTTTAATCCAAAGATTTACTATATCTAAATATTGATGAAAATAATTATTTACTTTATCAGTAGAAATCGATTTTAAAGTTTCTCTAGCCAATGAAATTTTTTGTATATCTCTGGAGAAAAGCAATAAAATAGTTTTAAGTAATTTTGGAGCGTTAAATTCTGGATTATTTTCAATTAATTTATCTGTTTTGTGTAAAGTATCTTTTTTAAAATAAATATATGAATCAATGCATTCTTTAAAACTATTTATTTCATCATCTTGATTGCTATCTATCCATTTATAGAAATAATTATTTTGCACAAACTAATAATACACATAATCTAATGATGTTAAATATTTATATTATGAATTAATATTTAATCTCTTTCTTGTAATTTCTTTATTTAATTTTAGCTCCCTATAAGAAATTAGAAGTACACCACAAAAAATCACAGATGCACCTAACCAAGTATAAAAATCAGGTTTATCACTAAAGACAAAGTACCCAATTATTGAAGAAACTATCAAACCTAAAAATGAATACGGTTGAGTCATAGTTACATCAACTAATTTATATGCATGATTTAATGCAATATGTAAGACTGTTCCCGACATAGCAGCACATAATATAAAAATAATTGTATTTAAACTTGGTTGTTCCCAAAAATATATAACTAACGGGAATGAAAAAAGACTCATATAAACATATTGGTGTGATAATATTGTTATAGCACTATCATCCTTAGATACTTTTTTAGTTAAGATTATAACTACAGACCAAATTAACGATGAAATAAGTGCCATATATATTCCAATAGAAATATCTATAATACCGGGTCTCAATATTATTAACATTCCTAAAAAACCCATAACTAAAGCAATTGACCTATATAAATAGATTTTTTCTTTTAAAAATATCACAGCTAAGATTGTAACAATTATAGGCACTATAAAATGAATGGCAGTCATTTTCTCTAATGGAAGCATAGCTAAGGCTGCAAAACCAAGAAGCATAGCAGGTAAATTTAGTGCTGAGCGTACGATATGAATTTTTAAATTTTTTGTACTAAATACTTTAAATTTTGTTTTTAGAATGTAGGGGGTGATGATTAAAAAACCAAAGAAAAATCTTAAAAAACCAGTTGTAAATACATTTAATTCTTCTTGAGCTAATTTTATAAACGTACCCATTAACGTACCAAAAATAATTGATATTATAATTAAAAAAATTGCGAGTTGATTATTATTTAACAAATAAATCCTAACTAAAAGAATTAGAATGATGATAACACAATTTTTCCTTATTTATATCTCTATTAAAACAAAATTTAATTATATTTTGTAAATTGTGGCACTTATCAAAAGAATAGTTCTTTTTTTCATAACATTAATCTTCATTATAATTCTCCTTGTAGGTGCCACAACTTCATTTTAAGATTAGAAAATGATAAATTTACAAGATGAATTGATAATATCTAATAATGGACAAGGAATGTATGAAATTACGAAAAAAGTTCATGATTGGATTGTAAAAAATAATATTAATAAAGGTCAGCTAAATTTATTTATTCAACATACTTCTGCTTCATTAACAATAATGGAAAATGCTAGCCCTGATGTTTTGGAAGATATTAAGTCTTTTTTTCAAAAAATAGTTCCTGAAGATTCTTCATTATATGAACACGGGTATGAAGGGGATGATGATATGCCTGCACATATAAAATCTATGCTTACTCAAACTTCATTAACAATTCCTATAGACAATAAAGAAATGCTATTAGGTGTTTGGCAAGGGATATATCTAATTGAGCATAGGTACAGTAAATACAAAAGAAAGATAATTATAAGCTATATAGGTGAGTAAATTATACTCTTACTTTATTTAAATTACTTTGATCTAAAATAATCTTTGATAAATTATTAGGTATAAAAAATGATGCGATTAAAGATAGGAGAGCGAAAAATGAACCTATTAAAAAAACTATTGAATGAGAATTAATCCAAACAAATCCTAAGATTACTGGAATAAATACAGCAGCTATATGATTAATAGTAAAAGATACACCTGCGGTACTTGCAATATCTTTTGGATCAGCAATTTTTTGAAAATATGTATTAATTGCTATAGCTAATGCAAAAAACATATGATCAATTATATATAAACCTGCTGCAACATAGGGGTTAGTGACAAATGCATAAGATGTAAACACAACTACAAGTCCAATATATTCAAATATAAGACATTTTTTCTCACCATATATATTTATTAACTTTCCAATACGTTCTGCAAAAAACCAATTAAAAATGTAATTAACCAAAAATAGTAAAGTAACTTGTGATGCTGAATAACCAAATTTTTCTACCATTAAAAAAGCTGCAAAAACTACAAAAATTTGTCTTCTAGCACCCGATAAAAAAATTAATACATAATATAGAGAATATTCTTTTTTAAGAATTATTTTTTTATGCTGCTTATTTTTTATTTCAAAAAAAGGAAATGAAACGAACATGTATAAAGAAATTAAAACACATATTAATCCTGCAATTAAAAAAATAAACTTATAATCTAAATTAAATATTTCTAATAAACACCAGATAATACAATACAAAAATAATGAAGTAATTGAGCTAACGGCTATTAACTTTCCCAAAACTGGTGGAGCCTCCTCTTTTGAAAGCCACTGCAAACTCAAAGAATTCTTTGCAGTTTCACAATAATGGAAGCCAGTACTCATAATAATTGTTGTAAAATACAAACCATACACAGTTGGTAAGAAACCTGTAATCGCAACACCAAATCCAGTTAAAGCTAAAGAAAAAATAGCAAAATATTGTTCTTTAAAATAAAACAGTAAAAAAATAATAGTAAACGCAAGGAACCCTGGAATCTCCCTGATACTTTGAAGTATTCCAATTTCTACTCCAGTGAAACTTGCTCTCTCAACAGAAAAATTATTTAACAGAACCATCCAAGTACTAAAAGCAATAGGCATGGCTATTGATGATAAAATTAATAAAGTTATTGGACTATTATTATTAATTGATAGTTTCATTAGTGTTATAATTGTTTAATTAATTTAATTACTAACACATTAAGGAGATTTTGTATGTCAAACATAATGAAAAAAGCATTTTCTGATGGAGAGATTAAAACACCAGATAAAGTACACTCTTCAACTGTTACTTTAGGTAATGTATCGATGAGTCAGGTCACATTACAACCCGGATGGAGTTGGAGTTCTTGTATAAAACCACTTGTAGGTACTGAAAGTTGTCAGGCTGGACATGTAGGAGTCGTTATTAAAGGGGAAATGAAAGTTAAGCATGACGATGGAAATGAAGAAACTTTTAAAACTGGTGATGCATATTATTTAGCCCCTGGTCATGATGGCTGGATTGTAGGAGATAAAGAGTTTCAAGCTTACGAATTTACATCTGATCAAAAAGATTTTGGACCTTGGAAAAAGTAAATTAATAGCTGGAATTTCCAGCTATTATATTAATGACCTCTATTAAATTGGTCACGAAATCTTGAATCTTCCTTAATATATGGTCTAACTCCTATTTTTGCCTCTCTAATTATTATATAAATTCCACTACCAACAATAATTAATGATCCTATAATTTCATAAATATCTGGAATATCAGCAAAAAATAAATAACCTAAAATTGCCCCAGATATTAATTGTGTATATTGAATAGGAGCAAAAACACTAGACTCTAAAAATTTTGAAGCAATTGTTAAACAATTCCCCCCTATCCCACAAATTATACCGCAAAAAATAAGAATGATTAAATCATTATAAGATAAAGAGATGTGGCTATTAAAACTAAGTAATCCATTTAAAATAGTTGCAGATAAAAAAGCATAAAAAGTAAATGCTATTGATGATTGATTATTTGAATACTTTCTTACTAAAGTAATATTTATCGCCATTAGTAATGCAGAAAAAAACAAACCAAATAGACTTAATGAAAAATGAATAGTGCCAGGTCTGCTAACTATTAATACGCCGATAAATCCAACTGTTACCGCTGACCATCTTCTAATACCAACTTTTTCACCTAAAAAAAAATGGGATAACATTGTTATCATTAATGGAGCACTAAATAATATTGGGTAAATTTCACTAAATGCATGTTCTCTAAATGAATAAACTACTAAAGCTCCAGAAATTAATCCGAATAAACCTCTAAGAAGCTGAATATGAATTATATCATTTTTTAGTGAGCTCCATTTGTTTAAAAAATAAAGAGTTAATAATGTTGGTATAAAACTAAAAAGACAAATATAAAAATTTATTTGAAAAACAGAATATTCATTAACTAGGTATTTTTTAATTATTGTATCTAAAATTACAAATATCGTGTAACCAATAAATCCGATACTAATTCCAGATAAAACATTCATATGATTTAATTTAAAAGAACTTTATTTAAAATTGTCTTATTTGAGATTCTAGTAAATAAATATTAGTTTTTTCTTATTGTTTTATTATAATGATCATTTAATAGTAAAAGATGTTGATAAGCTGCATGATCAAAGTCATCTTTAGCTACCTTATCTGTCTTAAAATTTTTATATTTATCTTCTCCTCTTACACAAATAGCACTATCATTTTTGCTTTTTAATTGTTTCATATCAGTAGAAATAAATTGAAAATTTAAACCTATTCTTCTGTCATTACTAAAATTAGGTTGAGATGCGTGTAATGTTAGACCATGGTGAAAAGAAACTTCGCCAGGTTCTAGTGGGCATGATACTGCATTATTTATATCAATATCTTTTACAGTTTGACCTCTAGATAAAACATTATTTTTATCTTCAGTTGAATGATGTTCATAAAAACCATTTTTATGAGAGCCTGGTATCATTTGCATACACCCACTTTGATCATTAGCTTTTGATAAAGCAAGCCATGCACTAACTTGATTTTCATTATTATCAAAACCCCAATAGGTAAGATCTTGATGCCAACTTACATGTGTTTTTGTATTTGATTCTTTTATTATAAAAGTTGCATTATATAATAATATATTTTTACCAATTATTTCTTCGACAAAATCAAGCAATATTTTATTAGTTGCTATTTCATACACCCATTTCATTATTGTATAAGTTTTCACAATATAATGAAGTTTACCAAGTTTTTTTTCTGATTCTTCTAATTTATTTCTAAAAAAATTTGCTTCTTTTGCATTGTAAATTTTTAATGGAGAAAAATAACCATTTCGATCATAAAATTCTTTCATTCTTAAAATATTATTAAAATTGATTATTTAATCAATAAAAATTGACAATAAAAAAACCAATTAAACAAATAATTAATAAATCAAATATTAAAATAAATTCCATAATGGTTGTGACACTAATTCTTTATGGATAGAATACATTTACTCACTAAATATATATTGGTAGATTAGTGCCACATAATCTATGTACATATTAATTTAGGCATAAATTGAGTTAAAAAGAGGCAAATTTATGAAAAAAATCAGTTGGGTAACACATAAAGATTATGACATTCCTCTACCTGAAAATCATAAATTTACAGCTAGTAAGTTTTCGGATTTGTATAACGAGCTAAAAACTTCAGATTTTTTTCATCGAGCAAATATATTAAATCCAGGAAAAGCAAGTGTTGATGAGGTTTCTATAAGCCATGATTTGGATTACGTATTAAAAATTAAAAATGGTACTTTATCTGAAAAAGAAATAAGAAGATTGGGTTTTAAATGGTCAGAAACACTTTCTAATCGTTCCTTTTTAGCAGTTAATGGAACTCTATTAACATGCACAGAAGCAATTAAGAATGGAATAGCAAATCATTTAGCAGGCGGCACACACCATAGTCATAGAGATTTTGGATCAGGATATTGTGTTTTTAACGATATGGCTTATGCGTCATTACATTTAATAAGAAAGTATCTAGTAAAAAAAATATTAATTTTTGACACTGACGTACATCAAGGAGATGGTACAGCATCAATCCTTAAGAATAATGATAAAATTTTTACTTGTTCTATTCATTGTAAAAATAATTTTCCATTTAGAAAATCAAAAAGTGACATGGATGTTGAATTAGATGATAATTTAGAAGATGATGAGTATTTAGAAATATTAAATCAAACACTTAATAGTTGTTTAAAGAATTTTAATCCTGAATTAGTAATTTTTGACACAGGAGTAGATATTCATAAAAATGATAAATTAGGAAATTTACAAATAACAACTGAAGGACTATTAAAAAAAGATATTACAGTACTAGAATTTTTTAAAAATAAATCAATCCCTATTGCTACAGTAATAGGAGGTGGGTATTCAAATGATAAGTTAGAGTTAGCTAAAAGACATAGTTTAATTTTTAAAGCTACATCAATGGTTTTCAATTAATTACATTTTGAAATAACTACCTGTATTGACTTATCATTATCGAGGTATTCAAAACAGAAATTATTAAACAAATTAAAATGATTATTTATAATTTTTAAATTTTCATTGTTATCATTGAAAAAAATATATTCAAATTTAATTTTTTCAACAATATCTTTAGAAAAAATTGGCATTGTAATTATTTCACCATCATTAAATATTGATTTTAAATAAAATACATCTGAGTCACTATCTACTTTAGAAAATGAATTCTTTTTTATCAGGAAAAGAACATTTTCGTTCCAATCATTCTTTTGAAGATCAAAAAGTATATTTAAATCTTCAATGTTTATTAATTTATTTGAATCTAAAGCGTAAGTATTAAATGATAAAAAAATAAAACATAAAAAAAGTAATTTTTTCATAAAAACAAGTGTGATTTAAAGAACGATACTGATAGATATATTAATATTCTATTTATTTTCAAATATTTATGAAAACAAGAAATAAGGGGCTTATACTATCATTTGTTGGGGTTTTAATTCTTAGCCCTGATAGTTTATTTATTAGATTAGTAAATTTAGATGATTTTAGTTTAATATTTTATAGAAGCGCTCTACCAATTGTTACAATATTAATTTTTCTTGTTTATACTTACAAAAGATCTTTTCTTAAATCATTTTATGTAATTGGAGTACCAGGTATAATCTATGCTATTCTCTATGCTATAACTCATATTTGTTTTGTGTATTCAATTCAAAATACTGCTGTAGCTAATACATTGGTTCTCATTGCATCAGCTCCCATTTTTGCTGCATTATTTTCAGTTTTTATACTTAAAGAAATACCAAGTCTTTTTACATGGATAGTGATTTTAATAGCTATGCTTGCAATGATAATCATTGGAATAGGAAGCTTTACAAGTACAGGATTATACGGAGATATTATGGCTCTAATTGTAGCAATAGGAATGGGTTTTAGTATGGTTCTCGTTAGATTATTTAAAAATAAAGATTTGGTACCGGCATGTTTATTAGGATGTTTAATATCAGCTCTTTACGCTCTACCTTTTGGAATTAATTATAATTTAAATAATGATCAAATTATATTTCTTTTTATAATGTGCTTATTAATACTACCCATTCCATTTATGATTTTGACAATTTCTCCTAAATTTGCCCCAGCACACGAAGTAGCTCTAATATTTTTATTAGAAAGTGTTTTAGGCACTGCTTGGGTTTGGTTTGTTATAAATGAAATACCTCCTCTAAATACAATTATAGGAGGAGCCCTACTGCTTGGATCTGTTACAATATTTATTTATCAAACAACTAGAAAATCTGTTTAGTTTTTTTAATCTCTTTTCTTTCTCTAATAAAAATATAAATTCCACTAAAAACAATCAATGATAATCCTAGATAAATCCAAATATCAGGTAAATCACCAAAGAAGGCATATCCAACAAGTATATTTGTTGAGATTTCAAAATAGCCTAAAGGAGCTAGTTTAGAAGCTTCTCCAAATCTTAAAGAAAGAATTATTAAAAAATGTCCTAAAGTTCCTATTGAAGCTAATGAGATAAGTAATAATAATTGTCTTAAATCTAAATTTATCCAGTAAAAAGGAACAATAAGAGATATAAAAATACACCCTACGACACCTGTAAAAAGCAAAGTAACAACAGCACTATCTGTAAAAGATAATTTTCGAGTATAAATTATATAAAAAGCGTATGTAATTCCTGCTGTAATAGCTGAAAAAGATGCGAAATTAATTTCTATAAAACCTGGTCTTATGATGATCATAACACCAAAAAACCCAATCAAAACTGCGGTCCATCGATGAATTCCAACTTTCTCGTTTAAATAAAAAATTGATAATATTGTTACTATTATTGGAGAAATGAAGGCAAGGGTTAAAGCTTCTGCTAATGTTATAACTGAAATTGCATAAAAGAAAAAAACAGTAGATAAAAATAAAAAAAAACTTCTAAATAGCTGTACTGAAATTGATTTGGGAAAACTAATTTCTTTTCTAAAAAATATAAATGCTAATGGAAAACTAACTAAAAGCATAAAAAAATATCTACCCCAGACAACTTGTATGAAATGTATTTCTGAAGATAGATACTTTGCAATTCCATCCATGAAAGGTAATAACAGCCAACCTGATATATTAAGAATATATGCTAACATTAATTTAATTTAAATGATGAGGGATCACAAATCTTACAAATTAAATTTCCAATTGATTTCTTAGGATTGTAAGTTTGATAGAAAATGTCTTTTGTAGAAATATTATTTTCAGATAAATATTTTTCTATTTCCCAATAATACCTAAAACATTTTGAACATTGTGCAGCATTCTCTTTATGTGATGGTTTATATATTTCATTCCAAAGTTTAGACATTTCATTTTGCTTATCAGGGGAAATATTTTCTGAAATAATTGATGGAATATCCATAAAACACTTAGCGCATTGTATTTCAGATGTTACATTTTTATATGGCTCATCTTTATAGTTTTTTCCTATAGTGGTTTTCCCAATATATTTATCTGAACTACAATTTGGACAAAAAAAATTGATTTTATTGCTAAGCATTTTATTCTATGAATAAATTTTCATAACATTTATAAATAAAGAATAGAATTATTATTTATAATGAACTTATATCTTTCATATCTATTTATCTTTTTTTGGAGTAGTGCTTTTATAAGTGGTCAATTTATTGTGCAATCAGCAAGCCCTTTTGCTGCTTTATGTTTTAGGTTTTGTATTGTAAGTGCATTTTTTTTAATTTTATCTATTATTCTTAGGGAAAGAATAAAAATAAATCGAAATTTAATCTTTCAAGCTATGATTACTGGAATTCTTTTTCATGGATTTTATTTAGGTGGGGTATTTTTTTCTTATTCTATGGGACTTACTGCAACATTATCTGCGTTAATTGTATGCCTCCAACCTATTTTAACAAATATTCTTAGCGGACCTATTTTAAAAGAAAAAGTTACTGTTACGCAATGGATAGGAATATTTTTTGGTTTTTTAGGTACTATATTAGTTATAGGTTATGATATTGGAACAGAAATACCGACAATAGGTGTTATTGCTTCTATTGTTGCACTTTTAGGAGCAACTTCAGCTACTATTTGGCAAAAAAAATTTACTCATGAAATAAATCTTTCAGTTAATAATTTTTATCAAGCATTAAGTGCTGGAATATTTTTATTTATAATTTCACTGTTTTTTGAAATATCATTTATAGATTTTGATACACGTTTTATTTTATCAATTTCATGGCAAATCATAATGGTGTCGTTTGGAGCGTATGCAATTCTAATGTACCTAATAAAAAATGGAACAGCATCTAAAACATCCAGTCTCTTCTTTTTAGTACCTCCAACTACAGCTGTAATGGCTTGGTTTGTGTTAGATGAAAAATTATTTTTAATAGATATTATAGGGCTGTTAATTTGTACTTTTGGTGTTTATATAGCTACTCGAACTAAAGTAAGTAAAAATGTACATAATTCTTAAAACACTAATTACTGCAATTATAATTGTGGTTGTTTCAGAAATAGCTAAAAAATATACTTGGACAGCAGCAATAATTGTTTCTTTACCATTAACTTCGCTATTAGCATTTGTTTGGTTGTACTGGGATACAAAAGATTATCAAAAAGTTATAGACTTATCTTATAGTACGCTTGTTATGACAATTCCCTCAATAATTTTTTTTATTGTTTTACCAACACTTTTGAAATTTAAACAAAACTTTGTATTTTCTTTAATAGTTTCAATAATTAGTACTGCAATAGCTTATGCTATTTTCATGTTTATAATTAAAAAATTTAATTTTAATTTTTAATTACATTCTCTTTATTCATTAAAATTGGTCTTCCATCGTGTGCTGTATTTAATGGATAATATTCACCATTATATTTAACACATAATGTTAAGCCATTTCTTTTTTCCTTACCTAGATTTACTTCTAAATCAACTATTACTAATTCAGTTTTTTCTAAAACTTTAATAATTTTCATAACTACCCTTTCAAAATATATAAATATATTTAGTAAGTACTATATGATGTATCAAGTTTATGATTAGAGTTTTATTAATATTTAGTCTAATATTCTTTATAAAGAGTGTTCTTGCAGATAATAATTATATAACCATAGCAAGCACAACTTCTACACACGATACGGGTTTATTAGAATATATTAATAAAGAATTTGAAAATAAATATAATACAAAAGTTAGAGCTCTATCTCTTGGAACAGGACAGGCAATTAAAGTTGCAATGGATGGAAATGTAGAAATTTTACTAGTCCATCATAAAAAATCAGAGCTAGAATTTATGTATAATGGATATGGCACCCTAAGATATGATTTGATGTACAATGATTTTGTATTAATTGGGCCTAAAGAAGATAATAGAAATTGCTCATCAATTGAAAATAAAATGATTGAAATAAAGGAATCAAAATTATTATTTATATCTAGGGGTGATGAGAGTGGAACACATAAAAAAGAAAAAGAACTATGGGAATTATCAAATATAAAAATACCATTTAAAGAAAATTGGTATCTCAGTGTAGGTCAGGGAATGGGATCATCATTGTTAATAGCTAATCAAAAAAAAGCTTACACTCTCAGCGATCGTAGTACTTGGATAGCTTTTAATAAAAAAGAAAATCTACAAATTGTTTGTGAAAATTTACCTCCATTATTTAATCAATATGGAATAATTTTAGTAAGCAATAAAATAAATAATAATTTAAATATCGAGGCGGCTAAAAAATATATTGAATGGATTACATCAAAAGAAGCTAAAAAATTGATAAATAACTATCGAGTAAATGGAAAACAATTATTTTTCTTTAATCATAATTAGTTAATTCTACCAAAAAATGTTAATCTTGCATTTTCAGATAGCATTGTACCCTCCTCTTCATTATAATTTAATGTTACTAATATTCTTGGTTTATCTGATTCTACTGGAGTTACACGATGCAAATAGTTTCTGCCATAAAACAATATAAGAGTACCGGCATCAACGTCTGCTTTTCGTGGTAAAATTTTTCTATCTAATATATTTTTAATATATGATTTATCGATATAGTTTTCTGAAAAATTTCTTCCTTTACTAACATATTCAAATTCACCACCTTTATCTGATGATTGTATCATTAAAGTAATAGCAAATGATGCATAATCAAAATGCCATCCTAGTTGTTGTGATTTTTGATAATAATTATAATTTATTGAAGATAAGGTATCACTGTATGGATAAATATCTTTTAAATTTAAGACACTTTTTAAAAAATTTTTAAAAATGTTTGATTGATATAAAAAATTTAATTTAGATTGCTGATTTAATAAATCATGAGGAACACAACCTTTATCACTTACAACCTCTCTATTTAAAGGATCGTTCAAGTCACTTAATTTATCTTGTTTATTAAGTAAGATAGTATGATTTTGAGAACAATAGAAAGCTTGATCTTGTAATCCATTTGCTTCAGAGATTAATTCACTTAAGCAGCCATTTGTTAAAAAATTATTTAATATTAGAATAGAATTTTTTTTAATTTCATCGTTGCAGAATTGAATATATTCAGCGCTATCTATTGGATGTTTTGACTGATTAACTATATCAATTATGGTATTCATTGCTGACTTAGTACTTATATACTAAAGTTGTAGATGTTAAATTTAAAAAATTTATATATATTTATTCAAAATGGTTTGGAATTTTCAAGATAGTTATACAAAATTACCTAGTATTTTTTATAGTAAAGTTAATCCTGAAAATTTTAGTAATAAAAAATTAGTTTTGTTTAATGGTGATCTTGCAAGGGAGTTAAATTTAGATTTTAGCAAATATGATGATCATGAAAAGTGTAATATTCTTTTGGGAAAAAATAAATTAGATAAAAATTACTTTTCTCAAGCTTATGCTGGACATCAATTTGGAAATTTTACAATTTTAGGTGATGGTAGAGCTGTAATTATTGGTGAACATATTACTAATAATAAAAAAAGGGTAGACATACAATTAAAGGGATCAGGTCAAACACCCTATTCTAGAAATGGAGATGGGAAAGCTGCTTTAGGTCCAATGATAAGAGAATATATATTGAGTGAAGCTATGCATAATCTTGGTATATCATCAACTAGAGCACTTGCGGTTATTACTACAGGTGAAAATGTATTGCGTGATAAATTAGAGCCAGGTGCAATTTTAATTAGAGTAGCGAAATCACATATTAGAGTTGGGACTTTTCAGTTTGGAAGTCTTTTAAAAAATAGAGAGGAATTTCAAAATTTTATATCTTATACAATTTCAAGGATTTATCCTGAAATAGATAATAATAATAATGATAAATATTTAAAATTTTATGAAACAATTTGTGATTTGCAGATTAAGTTGGTCATAGATTGGATGAGAGTTGGTTTTATTCATGGCGTTATGAATACTGATAACATGTCTTTATCAGGTGAAACCATAGATTATGGTCCAGCAGCATATTTAGATGAATATAATCCAAAAAAAGTTTTTAGCTCAATAGATAAAATGGGAAGATATTCTTTTGAAAATCAATCAAAAATAACGTTGTGGAATTTAGCAAGATTTGCTGAAACTTTTCTTCATTTAATTGATTCAAATGAAAAAACAGCAATTAAAAAAATCGAAGATATATTAAATAGATATAAAAAATTGTTTGATCAATCTTGGTTAACAATGATGTCAATGAAATTAAATTTAGATACTAATAATAATAATGAAGAAATTGTTAAAGAATTTTTAGATTTAATGCATATTTATAAACTTGATTATACAAATACATTTTTAGATTTAGAAAATAATACTCTTGATAAAAAGATTTTTAAAAATTGGGAAGAAAAATATAAAAATAATAAATTAAGGAAATTTAAAAATGTCAATCCTCAAATTATACCTAGGAATCATATTATTGAAGAAATAATTAATGAAGTGTACAGTAATAATTACGGTCAATTATACGATTTCGAAAAAATACTGAAAAATCCTTACGAGAAAAAAGAAAATAAAAAATATATTACCCCACCTTTAGAAAGTGAAAAAGTTTTTGAAACTTTTTGTGGTACTTAATTAAATAGTTATATTATATCTAAAATTTTTTTGGAAAGGATAAATTGGCTTTTCTCTAAATAAATTTTTAATTCTTTTAAAATCTTGAGTGACAAATCCATCTGTTAAAATCATAAAATTATCCGCCTTAAGTTTTTTAAGTTCTGGTGAAAGATATCCTGATTTTACAACCAATATTTTATATTTTTTTAAATTTATATTTAATTCCTTAAAATCACTCAGATAATGAAAAGGTTTTCTGTACTTTGTAAAAATTATCGTATTATTATTTGAGGTTACAATCACATTATCATTTTTTAGATAAAATTTATCAATAGAAATAGAAATTTTCTTTTTTGAGAAAGTATCTTTTATGAAAATTTTTTTTTTTTTATTTTTTAGCTCTCTAAAAATTTCTTCATTAAAAATTCCTGCAAATAATGTATTCTGTATTTTATTTTTAAATACGTGCTCTAATACATCAATTCTACTTCCTACTCCTCCAGCTGTTGGATTATCACCGCTATCGGCTAAAATTGTAAATCTTTTTTTATTAATTACATGAAAAATCCTATTTAATTTATAAGATTGCATATCATAAACCAATTTAAACCTATTATTCCAATAACTTAGTGCTATTTTCTTACATATTCTTTTACCAATATTAACATCTGTACAATTTACAATTGCTGAAGCTGTTGCCCTCTTAGTATCAGCCCAAACATATCCAATAAGTAAATTACAATCATTGACCCCTTTAATTTTATTAAATGTATTCAGATTTTTATAAATTTTTTACATGGCTCAACTATTGTTGATGACATTTCACCTGAAACTAAAACTGGTATTTTTTCCCAAATAATATGATTTTTCTTATTTTTTAATATTCCATCTATTAACATTCTCAATGCCCTAGAATAAGTTTGGTTAACATCAATGTGTGGGGCCGTTTTATAAGCTGCAAAATAATCAATATTTTTTATAATTGTATCAGTCATCTGTCCGTGAAGATCATAAGATAATGATATTTGACAATCATTAGATACTTTAGAGCGAATTTTTTTAATAAAAAAACCTTCGGGATCACTAATACCTTTAACATACATGGCCCCATGCATAATTAGCAAAATACCATCAATATGTGTCGATTTAATTAAATCATTTGTAATATTATTAATCGTTTTTATAAAAAATTTCTTATCTACAGGCCCTCCAGGCAAACTTCGATAAAATTTATTTGGTATAAATGTTATATTATCATGTTTGGAATAAGGGAAATTTATATATTTTAAAAGTTTTTTGCTTCTTAAAACTTCAAAATCTTTTTTATTTTGTATTAATGTTGAATAAGAACAACATTCAGTACTAATACCGCAAATAAAAATTTTTTTTTTCATTAATTTAACTTTTAATTAAATCAATTTTGGAAGCTAATATAAAATCATTAACTGATAACCCCTCTATTGCGTGAGTATGGACCATTACTAAACAATAACCCCATCCTATTGATATATCAGGATGATGACCCTCTTTTTCTGCTATTTCTCCAACTTTATTTGCAAATGAAATTGCTTTTTTAAAATTGCTAAATTTAAATTTTTTGAAAATCATTTCTTGATTATCATTAACTGACCATTCATTGAGTTCAGACAAAAATTTGCTAATTTCTTGATAATCTAATTTAGTGGTGTTCCCATTGCATGGTTCACATTTTCCTGAAGATAAAGGTTTATTCATAAAATCTAGCACCTTGTTGATTTAATTCGATAGAATATAAACTAGTTGTGGCTGTTATGTATAAAATATTTCCTTCCACCCCTCCAAATTCTAAATTTGATACTAGTTCTGGAACAATAAATTGCCCAATTAATTCGTTTTGAGGATTAAAACATTTAATTGCCTTTCCGGCACTTGTCCAAACATTACCATCTTTATCGCATCTAAAACCATCAGAAAAAAAAGGTTTAAAATCATAAATTAATTTTCTATTCATAGGTATTCCATCAATCATATCATAAACATACAAATGTTTGATATTTTCTCCGGTATCTGCAACATATAATTTTTTTTCGTCTGGAGAAATGGCAATTCCATTTGGTCTATCAAGGTCGTCAATCATAACTTTTAAAGTATTTAGTTTAGGATCAAAAGAAAACACATTACAGCCACCATATTCTTGCTCGCCAAGATATCCCTCATAATCTGATAGAATACCATAAGGTGGATCTGTAAACCAAATTGTATCATCCGATTTAACAAATAGGTCATTTGGAGAGTTAAGTTTCTTACCATTATAACTATCAACTAATACTTCCACTTCTAAATTATCTTTAGTTTTGTAAATACATCTCCCTCCATGCGAACAAGATATTACATTCTCTTCTTTATCAATAGTATTTCCATTACAATAATTTGAGGGATTTTTATATTCAGCAACTGAGCCATTTGATAACTTTAACATCCTGTTATTTGGTATATCGCTCCAGACTAATGTATCTAAATGAGGAATATAAGCCGGTCCTTCACCCCATAACATTCCAGAAAAAATTTTTTTAACTTCATTAGACTTTAGATAACTATTAAATTGATCCGTATTATTTATATGTTCATTATATTGATTTTTGTAAACATAACTTGGATTTCTTGGATCTAAATCGGCAGGTAATAATTTTTTATCTGGCATATTATACTTCTACACCTTTTTGTTTTTTTTGTTTATCAATTAATTGTTTTGGGAAATTTTTTGCTCTTAATTTAATCTTTGCATCTTTTTCAATTAATTTAATAATACTAGTACTAAATGACCTTTTACCTAAAATTTTCATACCAAGTTTAAATTTTTTACTTAGATAATTTCCTAGTTCTAATTTTATATTTTTTCCTAGTCTATTAAAAAGATTTATATCTTTATTGACTAGATCCATAGTAAACCCAACATCATAACTGCCTCCAAGTATGACCTTTGTTTCAGTTTCATTAACAAAGCTATTTCCAGAGCTTATTTTTATTGCTTTATAAGTTAAACCTAAATCAATTTTATTTTTTTTTGCTACACTAAGAGCTTCACCTATACCTACTAAATGTAATGATGCTAAATAATTTGTAATTACTTTTAATATTGAAGCATTTCCAATTTTTCCACAATATAAAATTTCATGGCCAAGCAATGATAAAATTGGGAAACATTTCTTGAAAGTTGATTTTTTTCCTGCAGCTAGAATAGATATATTACCTGATTTAGCTCTATGTTCTCCTCCAGTAATTGGACATTCTAATACTCTACCGCCTTTAGAAAATACTTTTTTGGATAAGCTAATCATATCATTTTTATCTGTAGTACTCATCTCAATCCAGATATGTTTTTTAGTTAAATATTTTAATATGTTTTTTAAAACTTTGCTTACCGACTTTGGTGAAGGTAAACATGTTATAATAACATCACTCTTTTCAGTTAATTCTTTTAAAGTTTTACAAGGCTCATTTTTTAAATTTTTTAATCTTGAATAAGATTGATTATTCTTATCATAAACAAATACATTGTTATCTGATTTTAATAAATTATTTGTAAGGTTTGATCCAACATTTCCAATTCCTATGAAGCCAATAGACACTGGTTTCATAAATTAATAATCATACCATCATATCCAGGTTTAACATTTGGTGGGCACTTTGTTATTAATTCTTTTTCATCTAGTAAAGCTGTCATATGAGTAAAAATAGTTTGTTTAGGTTTAATATATGAAATGAAATCCATTATTTGATCAAATCCAGCATGAGCGGGATGAGTATCTTGTCTTAACAAACCAACTATCCATAAATCTAAATTTTTTAATTTATCAATATCTTGATTATAAAATTTTTTTAAATCTGTAGAATATGCAAAATTACCAATCTTATATGTTTGAACATCAATTGACCCATGATTATGCTTAAATGTTTCAATATTTACATTCTGAAAATTTATTTTAGAATCTAATTCTTTAATTTCCATAAATGGTAAATAATCTTTTTCTCCTTTAAAAATATATTTATAATTTGTTTCCATTTCAGGAATCATTTCTTTTGGCATATATGCAGGAATAATTTTTTTATTTATTAAGGACATTGCTCTCATATCTGGCACACCTGATGTATGATCAGAATGAATATGAGTATAAAGTACTGCATCAATATTTGTACATTTAGCATTATAAAGTTGTTGTCTAAGATCTGGACTAGTATCAATTAGAATATTTGTATTTTTATATTCAATAAGCACAGATGATCTTGTTCGAAAATTTCTTTTATTACTAAGATCAATATTACCATATCTATTCCATGCTAAAGGTGCTCCGAAAGATCCTCCACAGCCTAAAATAGTAATTTTCATTACAGATAATTATCTCTTTTAGCTTTCGTAAACAAATTAAAAAAATTATTATCAGTGATTTTTTCGAACTCTTCTAAGGATAATTTAAAAAATTTTGCTAAATATTCAGCTGTGTATTTTACAAAAGATGGCTCATTAACTTTACCTCTCATAGGTTCGGGTGCTAAAAAAGGACTATCAGTTTCTATAAGTATAGAATCTAAAGGAGCGTCCTTAATTATATCTCTTAAACTTGATGCATTTTTAAATGTTATTATTCCAGAAATAGAAATGTAGTAGTTATTCTCTAAACAAAAATTTAGTAGTTGTTTTGAACCTGTAAAACAGTGAAAAATTAGTTTTAAATTATTTGATTTATAATTTTTTAAAATATCTACAATTTCTTTTTCAGAATTTCTCTGATGTATGATTAATGGTAATGAATGTTTTATTGATGCTTCAATATGGGTTTCAAATACTTGTGTTTGTTCTTTGAGGTGGTTTTGGCTATGATATAAATCAATACCTGTCTCTCCTATTCCTATAACTTTTTCATTTTTACAAGCAATATCAAAATTTTGTAATTGAATTTGATTAAATGTATCAACCTTATCAGGATGAAGACCATATGAAAGATAAACAGAGTTATAGTTTTTTATTAAATTAAGATGGTCTTCAAAGTCTTCAGGATCAGTATTTATTGATAATATTGAAGTTATATTATTTAGTTTTGAATTATTAATAATATTATGAAAATTTTCTGCTAATTCATTAAAATTGAGGTGACAATGTGAGTCAATCATTCAATATTCTTGGAAATATTGGTTCTGGATTATTTATTTTTATATTTTGATTGATTAATTGAGTGAAATTCTCAAATTTATTATCCATATTATAGTTAAAAATATTAAGAATTTTTTTAGAACTAGTTGGTATTATTGGATAGAGCATAATAGCTGATTTAATAATTATGTTTGAAACAATATATAAAACTTCTTCCATTCTAATTTTATTTGTTTTTTTCAGTGCCCATGGTGCTTGAGTGTCAACATATGCATTACCAGCAGATATTAACTCCAAGACACACTTAATTGCTCTATCAATTTGTTGATTATTCATAAATTTACAATATTCATCAAATTTATTTTGAAGAATATTAATTAAATCTTGATCTTCATTAGTTAAATTTTCTGCTGGTTTTAGTAAAGAATTATTATTTTTTACAATAAATGATGAAATCCTTTGTACTAAATTACCAAAGTTATTTGATAAATCCGCATTAATTCTGTTAGCGATTGCTTTTTTTGAAAAATCTCCATCATTTCCAAAGGGTACTTCTCTAAATAAAAAAAATCTGATTTGATCTAACCCGTATTCATTAATAATTTCGTATGGATCGATGACATTACCAAGTGATTTAGAAATTTTTTGTCCTTCATTAGTCCACCAACCATGTGCAAATATTCTTTTAGGAGGTTCAATTCCCGCAGCCATTAAAAAAGCCGGCCAATATACTGCATGAAATCTCAATATATCTTTTCCAACGATATGTGTTGCGGGCCAAAATTGCTTATAATTTTTATTATTTGTATCTGGATAACCAATTGCTGTTAAGTAGTTACATAATGCATCAATCCAAACATACATCACATGCTTCGAATTATTTGGAACTGGTACTCCCCAGTTAAAAGTTGTTCTTGAAATTGACAAATCTTTTAATCCACCTTTAATAAAACTTAATACTTCATTATATCTTGTTTTTGGTAAGATTGATTCTGGATTTTTTTCATAATAATCAATTAATTTATTCTGCCATTCTGAAAGTTTAAAAAAATAACTCTCTTCCTTGACCCACTCTACAGGTGATCCATTATCGGTAACATATTTTCCATCAATTTTTTTTAATTCATTCTCTAAATAAAATGCTTCATCTCTAACTGAGTACCAACCTTCATAATTTGAAAGATATATTTGATTATTTTTTTCTAATTGCTTCCAAAGTTCTTGTGACGCTTTAATATGCCTTTCTTCAGTAGTCCTTATGAAATCATCTATTTCACATCCTAAAAAAGGTATTAAATTAATAAAATTAACTGAAAGTTTATCGACAAATTCTTTAGGTTTTAAGTTTGAATTAATAGCAGCTTTTTGTACTTTTTGCCCGTGCTCGTCTGTACCAGTTAAAAAGAATACATTTTTTCCTAATAATTTATTATATCTCGCAATAATATCGCAAGCTATACTTGTATAAGCATGGCCTATATGAGGATTGTCATTAGTGTAATAAATTGGTGTAGTTATATAAAAATTCATTTTATTGAGTTAAAAAATTTAATATAAATATTTTCTTATCAAGATTTAAACTAAATAATTCTCTTTGGTTATTAGTTAAATAATCAAATCTATCAATAAGATTTTTTTGGGTAAGATTTGCAGATAAAGACTCTAACTCTAGATAATTTGGCATATTAACCAAGCTTTTATCATTTCTATTTACTTTTAACTTATTAGCAACAATTAGGATAAATTTAAGCATTGATAAATAATTATTAAATTCATCATTAGTAAGCTTTGATAATATATTTGATAAATATATTTTATCACTATCTAGAACATTGGATAAAAGACATTTAATTGATAGTTGGAAAATATCCAAGAAATTATTATTGTAATAAAGAATAGTGGTTCCTGGTGATCCGTACGTTAATTCAAAGTAGAAGTTTATTTCTTCATTAGATATTTCATCTATTTGATCTTTAATAATATTATTAAAATTAGTTAAATGATGAGTATTAAATTTAATTTTAAAACATCTAGATCTGATTGTTGGCAAAAGTAATGAAATCTGATTTGATATTAAAAAAATATATGTATTTTCTTTTGGTTCTTCTAATATCTTGAGCATACTATTTGCAGAATTAATATTTAAATAATCAGCAGAATCAACGATAACTATTTTAGAAGAATTCTGAATTATTGATGTTGAATTTAAAAATGTTTTTAGTCTTCTAATTTGATCAATTGTTATATTAGATTTAATTTTTCCAGTTTTACTATCAATTTCTTTCTCAATTATTTTTATATTTGGATGTGTATTATTTTTAAATAAATTTAAGTGATGATCAACATTATTATCTTTAAATTCTATATTTAAAATATTTTTAACTAATTTGTTGAGAAAAGTTCTTTTACCTATGCCACTCAATCCATGAATTAAAATTGAATTTGGAAGATTATTAGATTTATATCTATTAACAAGATCACTATATTCTTTTTCAAAACCTATTAATTTAACCATTAGCTATAAATTTAATTTTTTAATAATATTTTTGTGAATAATATCTTTAGACAATGATGCATCCACCATAATATATCTTTTTGGATTTGATATTTTTTTGTAACCTTGGATTACTGTTTTATGAAATAATAAGTTAGATTTATCATACTTATTTTTAATTTTTCTTTGTTTTAGTCGTTTTATTATTTCTTTTGGATTGATTTGAAAAATAAAAGTATAATCAGGAAAGAAATTATTTAAAAGATCTTTATGTAGTTTTTGAGCTTTTTTAATACCAAATTTGTTTACATATCCTTGGTAGACAAAAGAGGAATCTGCATATCGATCTGAAATGACTATTTTACCTTTTTTTAAATTAGGTATAATTACTTCATTAATATGATTTGACCTAGCTGCCATAAGAAGGAGCAGTTCTTCTAAATTATTAATCCTAGACTTATTATCCAAAATTAATTTTCTTAATTTTTCTGCAAAATTAGTTCCTCCGGGTTCTCTGGAAATAATAAAAGGAATATTATTTTTTTTAAAATATTTTGATAATAGTAATATTTGAGATGACTTTCCACTAGCTTCAGGTCCTTCAAAGCTAATAAATAAACCTTTATTTGATTTCATCTAAACTTCTTCCAAAAATTAAGTATTTTGCTGCAGCAAAAACTTTAAATAAAGGATTGATTTCAGATACATCTTTTTCGGCAATAAGGGCTATTTCTATTTTCGGCTTTCCATCTATATCAATTATTAATTTTCCTAATTCATCACCTTTTTTGATTGGAGCAGAAATAGGTTTTGTATATTCAATAGATGAATTCATTAATTGAATTTGATCAAATGATAATGTTGATACTAATTTTTGTGAACTAATTAATTTAATACTACTCTCACTACCAAGCCATACATCTACTTCTTTAATAAATTGATCTTTTTGAACTAAAGTTTGTTGAGAAGTTTGATTAAATGCCCAATTTATTAAATTAGATGACTCATTTAACCTTGATCTTGAGCTATTTGTTCCGTTTATAACAACTGTAATCCTTCTATCATTCCTTAAAGCTGTAGCAGCTATTCCCCACCCAGATTCTTTTGTAAAACCTGTTTTTAAACCATCAGCTCCTTGGACTTGATATAAAAGTTTATTTCTATTTGGTTGAGTAATATCATTATAAGTAAATTCTTCCATTTTGAAATATGTATAAAGATTTGGAAAATCTCTAATTATTGCATTAGAAAGAATTGCAATATCTTTGACAGAGGAATAGTGATTATCATCAGGCCAGCCAGATGAATTAACAAAATTTGTATTTATCATTCCTAAGCGTTCTGCATAAACATTCATGAGTTTAGCAAAATCTTCTTCGGTACCTCCTAAACATTCCGCTAAAGCTATAGAAGCATCATTTCCAGATTGAACGATTATACCTTTTAATAAATCATCAACTGTTACATTATCATCTATCTCTAAAAATGTTCTGGAACCTCCCTTTTTATAAGCTTTAGGAGAAACTTTACATTCATTAGCAATTGCAAAATTTGTATTCTTTATTCTATCAAATGCAACGTAAACAGTCATAATTTTAGTCATTGAAGCGGGTATTACTTTTGCATTAGAATTTTTTTCAAAAAGAACTTCATTTGTATCAAAATCAATGACAACGGCTTGCTCTGCCTTTGTATCAATGGCATAAAGTTTTAAAGAAATAATAAAAAATAAAAAAAAGCTAAAAATTTTTACCATAAATATTAATAATTCTTAATTATGACCTTTATTTGTTATTCAATAAGAATTTCAGTCTCCTTATAACCTTTTGAGATAAAGTATGAAACCAAATTATTTGCTTCTGTATTTTCTAAGGGACCAATAATTACGTCATATTTGGAATTATTTTTTTCAGAAGTATATTTTAGATTATTATCATAATTATCTAATACTGATCGAATACTCTCATAGTTTTCAAAGCCTATTACTCTTAAATATAATTTAAAATCAGTTATTTTTTCTGATTTAAGTTCAATTGGTTCTTCAGTGATTGTAGTGGCATCATCATTAGTATCCATGATTTCATCAATTTCTTCAATAGATACAATATCTGTTGGTGCGGAAGAGATAGTTTCATTAAAATTTTCTTCATTTAATGAATTTGCAACACTCTTCCATTGTTTACTAGCATCAGTAAGTATTTCTACTTTTACAGTAGCTATCTTAGATTTATAAAATCCAAGAAGTTGTGCAACTTTTCTTGAAACTTGAATAATAACTGCATTATCATCATGTCTATCAATTATTTTTACATTTATAGAAAGTCCATTATCCAAGTTAGTGACCTTGACCATACTTGGAATAGGTAGAGTTTTATGTCTACCAAGTAATTCTGTAACTTTATTTAAATCATTATTTATAGTTTTTATATTATGTAATTCCTTACCGTAAAAAGAAGAAAGTCCAATTTCTGAATAATTATAATTTTCCTCTGGAGTATAACTAACCCCTTCAATAAAATAGGTATCACCAACATAATAAAAAATATTATCTTTTGTTTGTTTATTGTTTGATTGATTTTTTTCTTTTTTATCTTCTTTTTTATTATCAATTATTTCTTCTATTTTATTTGTGCTATTTTCTACAACATCAGAAACATTATTAAGATTTAATTCATTACAAGAAATTATAAATAAAAGAACAATTAAACTAATTAAATATTTTATCACTTAGAAGACCCACTGATACAGCATAATATGATGAACAATTATAATAAAGAATATTTTTATAATTAGGATATACTATGAACATTCTTCCATCTATCCCATCTGGCATTATTAATCTAGCTTCTAAATCATCTCTTATTGGTAATGGATTACCATTGATTTTTGTAAATCCTAATTTTGACCATTCGGATAAAGTTTTTGGAATTGATCTACGTTTAACTGCTCCACAACCTTTCGGGTTAATTTGCTTTATTGAATCAAAGAAAGATGAAGAAATATTTTTTGGAGGGAGCACTTCTCTTCCCCAAGTGCTATCATTAGACCATGGATTTTTATCTAATGACGTTAAATAATTTGCAGTACTAGCAAAAGCATCTGCATAACTATTCCATATATCTATTCCATCACCATCCCAGTCGTATGCTGTTTCTAAAAAAGTTGTCGGTATCATTTGAGTCATACCAACTGCCCCACCCCAACTTCCTTTTAATTCCCCACTAGGAACAAGATTTTTATCTAAAATTTCAAGAGCTGCAAATAATTGTTTTTTATAAAAATCACTTCTTCTTCTATCAAATGCAAGAGTTGTTATTGCAATTATGGAATTAATTTTTCCTTGATTTCTTCCATAATAACTTTCCATACCTAATACAGCTACTATAAACCTGGGTTGAATTTTAAAATGTTCTCCAATTTCTTTTAGTAAATCTTCGTGTTTTTTTAAAAAATTTTTTCCCGCAAATATTTTATCTTTTGTAATTGTATAAAATAAATACTCATCTAGAGTCATTGTTGATGCTGGTTGGCATCGATCACGCATAATAATTTTACTTTGTGGTTTAACATTATTTAATTGTTTTGAGATAGTATTTTGGCTTATACCTATTTCTAAGGCCTCTTTTTTAATATTTGAAAGCCAACTATTCCATTCTTCATCAGTTGGCATTTTTGGTTTTTCACAATCAGCTGAATAAAGATTAAATGATATAAATAATAATAATATTACAAACCTAAAAATCATTATATAAAAATACCAAAACTATCGTTAATTAGGAAATGATATATACTTAATATTTTGACATTTTTATGTTGAAACTATAGTAAGCTCTTAAACGGAGAGATGGCTGAGCGGTTGAAAGCACCGGTCTTGAAAACCGGCAACGGGGCAACTCGTTCGTGAGTTCGAATCTCACTCTCTCCGCCATTATTAATTAAAGATTTAATATTTTAAAAAAATTAATTTTTGTCTTCAAGTTTATCTACTCTTTTTTTTAAATCTTGAACTAAAAAATAAATATAGACAATTGGTCCCATAATCATGACTCCAACTAAAAATGCTAAAAATTCAAACATATTAATATTATAAATCAAAAAGAATTTTTCTCAATAGACACAAAAATTTATTTTTTTTCAAATAACCATAATTTATCTTGAGCTAAAAAAAAAATTTTACCATTATCTGGATGAATTTTAATATCTCTTATTCTTCCTATTTCTTTTTTAAAAATAATATCTTCTTTTACATTATCTAAATTTGAAAAATCTAATGAGCGTAAAGATTGATCTTTTAAAGATGTTATAAGTGCTAATCCTTTAAATTCTGGAAATTCTTCTCCATCATATATTGTAATTGCACTAACAGCAATTGAAGGTACCCAGTAATGAATTGCTTTGGTATAACCCGGTAACCATTTGGGGCCAATGTTGGAATTATCATAATTATTTCCACCCCAACCTAAAATTTTCCAACCGTAATTTTCACCTTTTTTTACTTCACCAAACCAATCACCGCCTTTTGCTCCGTGATTACTAATATAAATTTTATTATCAAAAGGTGAGATGGACATTCCTTGAGGATTTCTTAAACCGATTTGATATATTTCTGGTAACCACGTTTCTTTTGAAACGTAATGAGGGTTATCTTTAGGTGAAGTTCCGTCTAATTTAATTCGAATGATACTTCCAGGATGTTGTTTTGCATCCTGAGCTATCATTCCTTTCCCTCTTTCGCCCACAGTTGCATATAAATAATCATCATGAATAGCTATTCTAGAACCAAAGTGATAAGGAGATCTTATAGGTGGATTAGCCCTAAAAATGTTTTCAAAATATAAGAAATTTAAATCTAAATCAGCTTTTGCAATAGATGTGGTTGAAGGGCTAAATAATTTATCACCAATCTTTTCGGAGTAGGATATAAAAATCTGATCATTATAAAAGTAAACGTCTAAAAGACCTCCTTGCGAATTTTTATCTCTAATAAAATTTAAGTTGTGATCTATTGCAGTAATCTTATTATTTTGAATATCAAATAACTTAATTTTTC
>CACLXJ010000013.1 GCA_902610845.1 uncultured Alphaproteobacteria bacterium
AAATTAGCAATCGAAGGAATGGAAGATTTAAAAACACATTGGTTACATGAAGGCAATTATGTTTGTGAAACAGGATGGCCTAATATGAGACTAACTATAACTAATGATGGTTGGATGGGTATAGCGCCATCAAATCAACCATTAGAAATGCGTAGCTTAGATTTTTGGAGACTTGAAAATGGTTTGATTAGAGAAAACTGGGTACTAATTGATTTACTCGATATTTATAGGCAAATTGGAATTGACGTCTTTGATCGAATTAAAGAATTTAATAAAGCTCGTCAAACAGGAGATATAAAAATCTCTAATGGATTGGATGTTTTAAAATAATTAATTTTCCTTATTTATAAAATAAGTTGCAATAACTACAATTATTCCTCCAACAAAAGTTATCAAAGTTGGTATTTCATAAAAAATTATAAACGTTAATAATACTCCAAATACGGGAAACAATGCATAGAATGGGAACACTCTATTCACTGGATATATTCTATATAAATAGAACATTGACATATGAGCAGCTATTGAAACAAAGATACCAGAATGTAAAATTAATAACCATGATTGGAAACTAATATTTTTAATTTCATTTAATGTTTGTCCTTCAAAAATTGATGAAGAAATAATTAATAATATAAATCCAATTAACCCCATAATTGCATTAGTAAGAGTGACTTCTAAATCTTTTAAATACCTTGAAAAAACTTGGGCGCTAGCATAAAAAAATGCCATCAAAGTTATAAGTACTAAAGCAAAAAACTCATTTCTAATTAAAGGATCAAATCCTAACAAAATAATACCAAAAAAAGAGATAATAATTAATAACCATTTTTTTAAACTTACTTTTTCTCCTAAAAAAAATGAGCTTAATAATATAGCAAAAGGCACTGCAAGTTGAGAGCCAATTATTATAGGGGATACAATTTTAGCTTCATTTAAAGATAATGTCATAAATACATTAGCTAAAAAACCCATAGCAATAGAAAAACAAAAAAGAGGTAACCAATATTTTCTGTCTGGAATTTTGAATTTCCAAAATGGTAATAAACATATAAACACCACTAACATTCTTAAACTGCCCATTAATAATGGGGGTACATTTTCGTTAAATATTACTTTCTGTACTGGGTACGCACTACCAAATAAAAATGTTATTATTAAAATTAATACATAATGTCTTAGGATCATTGTAATTTTTAGTTTGGTTTAAACTTAATTTTAAACAGCCACTATTGCAGCCATTATTGAAGCTAGTTTTGAATTTTTACTATCAGCTCTGCTTGGAACAACTACTGGAACTTTACCTCCAATTACAATTCCTGCAGCACAAGCATTCATAAAGTATACCATTATCTTTGATAAAGAATTTCCTGTTTCTAAATTTGGGACTAATAAAATATCAGCATTACCGGCTACTTCATTTTCAATTTTTTTAATTTTTGCAGCTTCCTCAGATATAGCATTATCAAAAGCTAATGGTCCGTGAACAAATGCATTAATTTCCTCCTTTAGTGAAAGATCCATTACTTTTTTAGCCTCTATTGAACTTGGCATACTATCTATTGGATCCTCTGTGCCTGATAATATGGCAATTCTAGGCTTGTTAGCAGCTAATTTATTATAAAAATGAACTGCATTTTTTAGAATTTGTAACTTTATATCAATTCTTGGTAAAACATTCAGTGCTCCATCTGTAATGAAAAGAGGTTTTTTTAACTGTGGTGTAGTCATATGCCAAATATGACTTAATCTTTTACCTTCAAGTAAATTGAATTCCTTTTTTAAATAAGATCTCATTAAAATGTCTGTATGCAGATTTCCTTTAATTATAATTCTGGTTTTATTTTCGTTCGATAATTGACAAGCAGCCAGAGCACTTTGTTCTTCATTTTCAGCTGTGAGAATATTATAGTCTTCAATATTTAAACCAATATCTTTTGCAGATTGCGAAATTAAATTTTTATTACCTATTAATATTGGATCAATTAAATTCATTTCCCTGCCTTCTTTAACAGCCAATAAGACACTTTCTTCATTAGGGCAGACAACAGCTGCAGGAATATTTGGTGTTTCTAATGCTTTATTTTTTAGATCTTCTGGAATAACACTCATATTTTGACACTCTCTATACCACTGCTACATTTTTTCCTATGATATTTCTATTGAGTTTGAGAAATATTCTTTGATTTAGACATATTTTCATATACTCAATTAAATATTAGGAAAAAAATGGATTTAGAAAAAAGAACAGAGATACCTAATTCTTTAGAAGAACACTGGATGCCTTTTACTTCCAATCGTGACTACAAAAGTAGTCCGCGGCTAATGGTCAAAGCTGAAGGTGTTTACTATACCGATCACTATGGAAATAAATTAATAGATGCCAGTTCAGGTTTATTTTGTAGTCCTGCTGGTCACTCGAGACCAGAGATTAGAGAAGCAGTTTCAAATCAGTTAGAACAGCTAGATTACGTCCAGCCATTTCAACAAGGTTTTGGAGGATCATTTGATTTAGCAAGAAAAGTTTCAAAACATACACCAGAAGATTTAAATAAAATATTTTTTACAATTTGTGGTTCATCAGCAGTTGAGACAGCAATTAAAACTGCAATAGCATATTTCAAAGCTAGAGGTGAAGGTCATAGATCTCATATTGTTGGAAGAGAAAGAGGTTATCACGGAATGAACATAGGAGGAATTTCAGTAGGTGGAATGATCGCCAATCGAAAAACTTTTTCAAATATCTTAATGCCTAATGTTCATCATTTAAGACATACACATCTATCAGAAAATAAATACGTAAAAGGTGAGCCTGAGCATGGTGCAGATTTAGCGGATGATTTAGAAAGAATTGCTGGAAATATCGGAGCAGAAAATATTGCAGCTTGTATAGTTGAGCCGGTTGCTGGATCAACTGGAACTTTGGTTCCGCCTAAAGGTTATTTAAAAAGACTAAGGGAACTATGTGATAAACATGGAATATTATTAATTTTTGATGAGGTAATCACAGGTTGGGGAAGAATGGGAGCACCTTTTGGAGCCCAAGCATTTGATGTGTGTCCTGATATTATGACTATGGCTAAAGCAATTACCAATGGTGTTGTGCCACTTGGTGCAGTTGCTTCAAGAGATAGTATTTATGACACCATTGTTGACGCCTCACCTACCGGAGCCATAGAATTTTTTCATGGATATACTTATTCTGCTATTCCTGTTTCAATGGCAGCTGGATTAGCAATGCAAGATATCATTGAGAAAGAAGATTTATTTAATAGAGCAAAAGATATGTCTCCATATTTCTTAGACAGTTTATTTTCTTTAAAAGATTTAGACATCATTACAGACATAAGAGGATACGGAATGATGGGAGGAATAGACATTAAAATGGATGAGCGCTTAGGTAAAGCTGGTTATGCATGCTTTAAAAAATTATTTGAAGCAGGTTTAAGCCTGAAAGCCACAGGAGATTGTTTAATTGTAGCCCCACCTTTTGTTTGTGAAAAAAAACATATTGATGAGATAATTGAAAAATTAAGAACAGGTATCTCAAATTATATGCATGACAGATAATGAAAATAGGTGTTCCATCTGAGATTAAAGCTCAGGAGTCTAGAGTTGGGCTTACTCCACAAAGTGTTAAAGAATTAGTAAAGGATAAGCATACAGTATTAATTCAAAAAGATGCCGGTATTGGTGCTGGATTTTCAAATAGTGATTATGAATTGTCAGGTGCAAAAATTGTAAATTCAGCAGAGGATATTTTCAATGATTCTGAAATGATTGTAAAAGTTAAAGAACCTCTAATGAATGAAGTAGCAATGATAAGAAAAAACCAAATTTTATTTACTTATTTACATCTTTCAGCAGCTCCAGAATTGACAAAGGGTTTAATTGATTCAAATTCGATTTGTATAGCTTATGAAACAGTAAGTGATCATAATAATAAGTTACCACTTCTTGCACCTATGAGTGCTGTAGCCGGCAGAATGTCGATTCAAGCTGGTGCGTATTCACTTGAAAAACATAAGGGTGGAAGTGGTTTACTCTTAGGGGGTGCTCCTGGGGTTCAACCTGGAAATGTCTTAATTTTAGGTGGAGGTGTCGTAGGTGAAAATGCAGCAATAATTGCTACTGGGATGCAAGCAAAAGTTTTTATTGTTGATAAGTCAGAAAAAAGATTAGAGGAATTACAAGAAAAATTTGGTGATAAAATAGAACCACTACATAGTGATAAAATAAATCTTAAAGATTATATTTCTGAATGCGATTTGCTAATAGGTGGCGTACTTGTTCCAGGTTCTAATGCTCCCAAGATTATAACTAAGCAAATGATCAAAGAGATGAAAAGTGGATCTGTAATTGTTGATGTTGCAATTGATCAAGGTGGTTGTGTTGAAACTAGTAAACCAACAACTCACGCAAATCCGACATATGTTGTTGATGATGTTGTTCATTATTGTGTTGCAAACATGCCAGGTGGTGTTCCTAGGACTTCCACGTTTGCTTTAAATGCAGTTACGTTACCATTTATTCAAAACTTAGCCTCTAACGGTTTTAATGATGCTTTAAAAAATGATAAAAATTTTATGAATGGTTTAAATATTTTTAAAGGGGCCGTTACATATAAAGCTATTGCTGATGATTTAAATTATGATTATGTTAATCCAGAAACTTTAGTACACTAGAAACTATTAGAAGCTTCTACCATTATCTTTAATTTTATTTTTGCCAAATCTCGAGGTAAGTGACCAAGGCCACAATCAGGAGCAACAATTAATTGTTCCTTATCAATAAACTTTAATGCATCATTTATTCTTGAGACAATTTCTTCTTTAGTCTCAACATGAGAGCTTGCTATTTTTACTAAACCAAAAATAACTTTTGTTTGTTTAAAATCTTTTAAAAAATTTAAATCATTATATCGATGAGCATCTTCTATAGAAACTGTATCTATAATTGATTCATCTAAAGCTTTACTAATTTTACTGTAAGAAATTAAAGGCGCTTTTGGATAATCTACTGCATCTAATTTATCAGGATAGCCACAACAAATATGTGTAATTTTTTCAATACTTTGATTATTTATATCTTTAAAACACCTTTCTAAATTTTTGATTCCAAATTTTAAGGCATTTTCAGGTTTTCTAGCAAACAACGGTTCATCGACTTGAATATATTTGCATCCTGCATCAACTAATCTTTTAATTTCTACATTAATAGCATCAGCTAAATCTTTGCCCATATGTTCATCTGAATCATAAAATGTATTTGCTATGGTATCTGTTATAGTCATTGGTCCAGGAATAGTAATTTTCAAATCCTTATTGGTTAATCTCTGATTTTTTTTCCACTCTTCAACTAAAAAAGCTTCCTTTGCTTTAACTTTTGAAGTTATTGTTGGTAACCAACATTTATAATTTCCTGTTCTAGCAACTTTTTCTGTGAGATTCGTAAAATCAATTCCATCTAAATATCTACAATGATAGTGAATATAATTTTCTCTTCGAACTTCACCGTCGGTGAGGATATCAATTCCACATTCTTCCTGATCAATTATTATTTCCCTAGTAGCTTTATTAAATAACTCTTCAACATTATCACCCAATTTTTTTATTTCATCTTCATAAAATTTAGTTGGATATTCAGTATCTGTACCACCAGAAGCATTAAACCAATCAGTAATTTTTAAGTAGTTTGGTTTTGGATAGGCTCCTATAACAGTTGTTAACATAAATTAACTATCCATTTTTCTACTGAATGGGCCAAAATTGGTTTTAACACCTGAACTAGAAAGTTTTGTATTTGATAATTGTCTCTCCTGATGGATCATGCGGTGACTTAATAATTTTGATACTAATTCATTTTTTATGTCCTGAAATTCTCTCAGGTTTGATAGATCATTTATTTCTTGAGGATCCTTATCTAAATCAAATAATAAACATGGCAATGAAGGAAAATGAACATATTTCCATTTATTATTTCTAATGACAGATAGATTACATTGTTCGGGTGCTAATTTTTTATCTCTTACAAATGATGTACTTTCTCTAAAATCATAATCAAAAACAACATATTCTTTATTAGATAATTTTTCGTATTCATTATTGATATTGTGCATCAGTGATTGACCATTCCAATCAACGGGGATTTCACCATCAAGCCAATCTAAAATTGTAGGAGCAACGTCTACAGATTCTGTTAAGTGGTTAATTTCTTTTGGATTATTTTGAGGTACATAAATAAATAATGGAATTCTATAAGAAGCGTCCCACCAACCTAATTTTCCCCATAAATTATTTTCATTAAGCATCTCTCCATGATCACTAGTAAAAATTATCATTGTATTCTCTTCTTGCCCCGATTCTTTAAGTGCATTTAAAATTTTACCAATATTAAAATCTACTTCAGCACACATTCCAAAATATACACTCATAATATTTTTAATGTCTTGATCTTTAAGAAGATCATAATTAATCTCTGAAAAATTTTCTTTTAATAAAAATTTATTGCATAACTCTTTTAGCAAAGGATGTTTTTTGGACAATTCCTGAAGTGAAATATTATTTTTTGGTAAATCTATATTATTTGGATCAAATTTACTAAACCACGGATCAGCAATATGGAAGGGTGGGTGTGGTTTTAAAAAAGATACATGCATAAAAAATGGATCTTTTATATTTTTTAAATCGTTAACTACTTTATCAGCTAAAAAAGCAGTATCTGAATATTCGGTTGGAATATAATATGGCTCGTATATGTACGCTTGATCATCTTTAGGTTTTCTTCCTTTGTAAAGATCTTCTGCTTTATTTATTTTTATACCATTCTCATTAAGATGATTTGCCCAAGCTTCTGGTTTTCCTCCAGGTAAAACACAACCATCATCAAATCCTTCCATAGGAGATTCATATGTAAAATTCTTTTTATCCTTTGGATCTAAATATCTTGGGTCCCACGATGTATCTGTATAACCATAAAGACTTGGTTCATAATCAAGCTTACGAACTTCTTTAGCAATATTTGTAAATCTTTTATCAAGTGGTGCGCCATTATATACTGAACGGTGAATAAATGGATATAAACCAGTTAGCATTGTTGTTCTTGAAGGACCACATGGAACAATACCAGCAAAGTGTGATTTAAAAATAATACTTTTTTTTGCTAACTTGTCCAAATTAGGAGTAAGAACATATTGATGATTTAGAAAACTAAAGCAATCGAATCGCCACTGATCAGCACATATAAACAGTATAGATTTTTTGGTTTTCTTCATATCCTAACAAATACTAAAGTAATTAATAAGAAATACACAATTTTTTAAAAAAAAACGTAATAAATTTGTCAAATATTTTTGCTAAAAGTTCAAATTTGTATACAAAAAATACATACGATAAATTTATCTTATAGGAGAAAATATATGTTAAAAAAAATATTGGTAGCATTGGTATTTTCTTCCGCAATGTTTGTATGGAGTGGAAGCTCTTTTGCAGGCGGTCATTGCATTGGCTCTACCATGAGCGATGCACATACAGGCGGAAAATATCCTCAGCAATATGAGTTATCAGAATACGAAAGTGCAGCTAGTTGTGCGATGAAGTTTTCAGACAACCCAAGTATTGCAAGTATTAATGCAACAATTCAAGGTAACCCAGGCAGCCTGCCTTCAGTAGAAGATAGATTACCTGATGAACCATTGGTAGTAGTTCCATATGATTCAATTGGATCTTATGGAGGTACAATAAACTTTTTATCAAACGCAACGGAAGCGGGTACTTCTGATATGTTATCAACTAGGCATGTAAACTTAGTTCGTTTTGCTGATGATTTATCAACTATTGTTCCAAATGTTGCTAAAGATTATGAATGGAATAGTGATTTTACAACTTTAACTTTTACTCTTCGTAAAGGTCATAAGTGGTCGAATGGCGAACCATTTGTAGCTAGAGATGTAGAGTTTTGGTACGAAGATCTAATGATGAATACAAACATTAGAGAAAAACCATATCCTTATCTTCTTGTTGGTGGTGAACCAATGACTGTAGATGTTCTTGATGATACAACTGTAAGATTCAATTTACCATCTCCATTTCCTGGTTTATTAGCAACACTTGCATGGTCTTACAACCAAGCTTTCATGCCTTCTCATTTCTTAGAACAGTTTCATCCAGAAATAGATTCTAATGCAGATGCTAATGCACAAGCTCTAGGATTTGCTGATGGATGGGATGCACTTGCCGCTTACTATGGTAATTCTGGTTGGACTGATACACCAACTCCTTTACTTAGAAACCCTGAACTAGTTGATGGACTTCCTTATGCAGCTTACCCTTCATTGGAAGCATATATGACCATTGAGGATACTACTGAAGGAAGAGTTTATGCGGCTAATCCTTATTTTCACCAAGTTGATACTGCTGGAAATCAATTACCATACATTGATTATCAAAATGAAAGATACATCAATGAGAACGAGATTAGATTATTAAAACTTGTTAATGGTGAAGTTGATTATAAATCTCAATCTGTCCAACTTGAATCTGCGCCTCAATTATTAGATGGAGCAGAATCTGGTGAATATAATCTTCAAATTAATCCAGGTTGTGGTGCTGCATTATTTAGTTTTAATGTTAATCACCCAGATATGGAAAAACGTAAAGTGTATGGTGACATACGTTTTCGTCAAGCGATGTCAATTGCCCTTGATAGAAATGAAATCAATGATGTTGCCTACTACGGTATGGGAGTTGTAGAGCAGTTTGTAGGTATTTCACCCGCGCCTGATTTTGTTCCTGAATCAATCAAAATGCACATGACTCAATTTGATCCAGATGCAGCTAATGCACTTCTAGATGAAGTTGGATTAAAAGATGTTGATGGAGATGGATTTAGAGAACTTCCAAACGGAGCACCTTTTGCAATGAACATTGATTATGCAACTCAAGGCATAGGTGGTGTTGAAGTTGAATTAGTAGCTCGTATGTGGAACGATGTAGGAGTTAAAACTTCATTTAAAGAGGTAACTCCAGATGAATATCGTGGATCTCAATCTTCAAATGCACTTGATGTACATGCATGGGATAAAGGACAACCATTAGCAATTATAGCAGGTAACCCTGAAACATTTAAAGCACCTTTTGGTAACTACTTCAACCATACTCAAGGAATGCTATGGGCTGCTTATATTGATAGTGATGGATCAGACGGTGTAGAGCCTCCTCAGTGGGTATATGATTTAAGTGACGGAATTGATAAATTCCAATCTTATGAATTAGGTACAGCTGAGTCAAATGAGTGGGGTGAAAAAATTACAACAATGTTAACAGAGCAAACTCTGTTAATTGGTACTGTAAAAGCACCATTTCCAACATATCATAGAAATGCTTTGAAAAACTTTACTCAATTCAAAACAACTTCTTATGAGTATTATAGAACTTATCCATATTTAGCTACTCAGTGGTGGTTAGACGAATAAGATAAGTAAATAAATATCTTAAAAGCGGCAATTTTGTATTGCCGCTTTTCTTTTTTCTACTATTCTCAATTAAAAATTAAGAAAAAAAATTATGATTAATTTTATTCAATTCACGTTTACTAGGGCCTTTTTAGCAATTGTAACTTTACTCATAGTTTGCTTTATTGTTTTTTCTCTTATGGAATTAGTTCCTGGAACATGTGCTGAGAGATATTTAGCTTTTAAAAATACCCAAGGTTCTCAAATAACATTTGAAGATATTGAAGCAGAAAAAATTCGTTTAGGTTTAGATAAACCTTTTTTATATCGATATGGAAAGTGGATTTCTGATATTGTTGTTAAACAAGATTTTGGTGATAGCTGCATTTTAAGGATGAATATTAACGATCTTTTAAGTGGGAGGTTTACACTTTCTCTGACCATATGTTTAGTAGCTCTAATATTCTCATATTTAATTGCTATTCCTGTTGGAATAATTTCTGCCACTACTAAATACGCTTCTTTAGATAATACACTTAAATTTGTCAGTTATCTTGGTATAGCTCTTCCTAATTTTCTGGTTGCTCTGTGTATTATGCTTTTTATGACTGTCTTTTATGGAGATACCATGACAGGTTTATTTTCGCAAGAATATGAGAATAAGCCATGGTCTTCAGATAAATTATTTGATTTTTTAAGTAGAGCTTGGTTACCAATCTTTGTTTTAGGATGGAATGCAACTGCTTTTGCATTACAAACTGTAAGAGCTTTAATGTTAGATGAAAATGATAAGTTATATGTAATGGCGGCAAGAGCAAGAGGTGTCTCGGGTATGAGTTTGCTTTGGCGTTATCCAGCAAAGCATTCACTAGGCCCTGTAATAAATTCAATTGGTTTTGATTTGAATAGGATTTTTAGTGCATTACCAATTGTTGCATTAATTCTTATTCTAACTGAGGCAGGTGCACTTTTAATTGAAGCCTTAGCTAGATCAAATGATCAACAATTGGCAGGTGCTATAATATTTTTACTTACAGCAACAATAGTATTTGTAAACTTTGTAACAGATATAATTTTAGCAATAATGGATCCAAGAATAAGGAAAGGAGTTATGGGTGGAGGATAGTTCTAGAAAAAAAGAAGCTTATTATACTGCAACCCAAATGCAATTAGTACGTACTAGGTTTTTTGGAAATAAATCAGCAATGATCGCAGGTTCAATTTTGTTATTTATGATAATTTGTAGTTTATTTTCAGATTTCTTATCACCTTATGATCCTACAATTAATGGTCGTGACAAAGACTATGAAAATGGAGCACCTCAAATACCAATGTTTTGGGATGAAAATGGATTTTCAGTAAGACCATTTCTTCACACATTAACAAAATATAGGGGTGCAGACACAAATTTTAGATGGGTTTATAAAACTGATACTGAAAAAAGAAGATATGTTTATTTTTTTGTTAAGGGCTGGGAGTACAAAGTCTTTGATTTTAATATTAATCTTCCAGGAAGAATATTAGACTTTAAAATACCAGGATTCAAGTTTGATACTCACTTATTTGGAGTTGACGAGGGTGGAATACATATATTTGGTACAGACAAAGCAGGAAAAGATTTATTTAGTAGAACACTTAGTGCAATTTATGTTTCACTTGCAGTTGGAACTCTTGGCGTATTTATATCATTTGTTTTGTCATTAATTATTGGAGGAATTTCTGGATATTATGGTGGGTGGATAGACAGTTTACTTCAAATGTTTACAGACGCAATTAGAACTGTACCTCCAATACCTTTATTTATGTGTCTTGCAGCATTTGCTCCATTAGAATGGAGTTCAGAACTTAGATTTTTCTTCATATCTTGTTTGTTAGGATTGATTTCCTGGCCAACATTAGCAAGAAGAGTAAGAACTCATTTACTTAGTGAAAGAAGTCAAGAGTATATATTGGCTGCAAAATTATGTGGAGCATCTTCAACACATATAATTGTGAGACATTTATTACCAAGCTTCACTAGCTACATAATTGTAGATTTAGTAATTAGTTTTCCATACATGTTACTATCTGAAACTGCTCTTAGTTTTATTGGATTAGGCCTAAGAGAGCCTGTGAATTCTTTAGGGGTACTTTTACAAAATGCAACAAAAGCAGATGTACTTCTTAATTATCAATGGTACTTCATACCTGTTTTTTTTCTAGTAGTTTTAATACTTACTTTTGTCTACGTTGGTGATGGATTAAGAGATGCTGCTGATCCACATAAGATAAATAAATGAGTCATTTATTAGAAGTTAAAAATTTAGATGTTAAATTTGATACTGATGAAGGCCGAATAACAGCAGTGGAAAATATATCCCTTTCCGTTGATCAAGGTGAAGTCCTTGGAATTGTTGGTGAATCAGGATCTGGAAAATCTGTTACTGCAAAATCAATAATGCAACTAAATCCAGGAAATACTTCATATAACGAAGATGCAGAAATAATTTTGGATAATGAAAATGTTCTTAAATTTACTTCTAAACAAGATCTGAAAAAAATTAGAGGCGGTAAAGTATCAATGATTTTTCAAGAACCTATGGCAAGTTTTGCACCAGCTATAAAAATTGGAGTCCAAATGGTTGAGCAATTATTAATTCATAAAAATATTAATAAAGATGAGGCAAAATCTATATCTATAAATATGCTTAAAAGAGTAGGGATAGCTGATGCAGAAAAAAGGTTTAATCAATATGCATTTGAATTATCTGGAGGAATGAGACAAAGAGCTATGATAGCAATGGCATTATCAACAATGCCCAAACTATTATTAGCAGATGAACCAACAACAGCATTAGATGTTACAATTCAAGCTCAAGTAATCAATTTGATTAAAGATATTATAAAAGAATACCAAATGGGAGTAATTTTTATAACTCATGATTTAGGTGTTATTGCTCAAGTAGCAGATCATGTAGCAGTTATGTATTTAGGTAGTGTGGTAGAAAAAGGTCCTGTAAATGAAATTCTTAAAAATCCAAAACATCCATATACCAAAGGATTACTCGAAGCTTTGCCTGATATAAATAATTTAGATGAGCCATTAAAACCAATACCAGGTAATATTCCTAGTCCCTTAGATAGACCAACAGGATGTGTGTTTAGAACTAGATGTCCTAATCCATGTGAAAATTGTAGAGATGGTAATACTGAAATGGGTTTAATAGAGGTCGAGCCAGGACACTGGGTTGATCAATGCTGTATTAATTGTGGTTAGTTATGAGTGAGAATTTAATATCAGTCAATAATGTTTCAGTTAATTTTGATTATCAAGAAAACTTTATTTCAAAAAAACAAAAAATACATGCTGTAAACAATATTAATATAAAAATTAAAAAAGGATCATTTTTTGGATTAGTAGGCGAATCAGGATCTGGAAAAACAACATTAGGAAGAGCTATACTTGGAGCTAATAAAATAAGTTCAGGAAATGTTATTTTTCATGATGATGAAAAAGATTATGATTTAACAAATATCAACAAACAAGATTTAAAAGAATATAGAAAAAAAGCACAATTAATTTTTCAGGATCCTTATGCAGCTTTAAGTCCAAGAATGACAGTAAGAGATATTATTGCTGAACCTTTAGAAGTTATGAGAATAACTAATTCAAGGCAAGAAACCGATGATAGAGTTAGAGATATAGCATCTAAATGTAGATTAAATTTAGAACATTTAAGGAGATTTCCTCATGCCTTTTCTGGTGGTCAAAGGCAGCGAATTTCAATAGCAAGAGCATTAGTAAGCAACCCCAAATTTATTGTTGCTGATGAAAGTGTTGCAGCTTTAGATGTTTCTATACAAGCTGATATTCTCAATCTTTTGAAGCAGTTACAAAATGAACTTGATCTTACTTATTTGTTTATAAGTCACGACTTAAGTGTTGTTGCTCATGTATGTGATATTGTTGCTGTAATGTATTTAGGGCACATAGTTGAAATGGCTCCTTCTAGAAAATTATTTAAAAATCCTAAACATTCTTATACAAAAGCCTTACTTTCATCAATTCCATCAATAGATCCTGAAAATAAATCAAAAGCAATAGAACTAAAAGGTGAAATACCAAGTGCCTTAAATCCTCCTTCAGGCTGTGTCTTTCGAACAAGATGTCCTAATCCATGTGATAACTGCAGAAATGGTAAAACTAAAATGGGTTTAATAGAGGTTGAGCCAGAACATTGGGTTGATCAATGTTGTGCAAATTGTAGTTGAAGAACAATTTATTAATCGCAGTAATTCTATCTCTTTCAGGTCTATTTCTTTTAGATTGTATGGGTATAGCAATAAAGTTTTTACGTAATGAATATCCTGCTGCACAATTATCAGTTTTTCGAAATTTATTTGGAATGATACCATGCATTATTGCTCTATATTTTTCTAATGATTGGCATCGAAATGGTAGACAAATAAAAATTACTCAATGGAGGCTTGGTTTGTTTAGAGGAGTATTTGTGGCTTTGGCACAATTATGTTTATACACTTCTTATGCTTATCTCCCTTTTGCTTTAGTGGCGACAATGGAATACACTGGACCCATGATGGTTACTCTTCTTGCCATTCCAATATTAGGAGAAAAATTTGGCTGGTATAAAATGAGTGCAGTTATTTCTGGATTTGCAGGTATTGTTTTAATTATGCAACCTTGGTCATCTGATTTTAATTATATGTTATTACTCCCTATACTTGCTGCATTTGGTTATTCTTTAGCTAGAACAACATCTTTAAGCTTTGAAGACAGCGTTCCATCACCACTTATTAATTTATATGGTCAGACTGGAACAATAGCAGTTGCTTGCTTGCTAGTATTAATTTTTGGTATGTGGGAGAATTTTAAAAATTTAAATGATTTTTTAATTGTTTGTGTGATGGGATTAGCAGGAGGATCAGGAACTTTATTATTAATTTATGGTGCAAGAAGAGCAGAACTGAGTAAAATTATGCCATTTGATTATATAGAAATATTTTTTGCCCTTATTTTAGGTTGGATATTTTTTGCAGAATGGCCAGTAGACCAGCTTTTTCCAGGAGCTTTTTTCATAGTTTTAGGAGGATTAATCATTTATCTTCAGCAAAGAAAAAATAATTTTCAACGATTAAGGAAAGTATAATGGAATATAAAATTACTAAACTTCAAAACGAAAAAGGTTTGGATATTGATATAATCAAAATTACTAACTCAAATAATTATAGTTTTAAATTTTATACATTTGGTGGCTATATGTCAGAGGCATGTATACCATCTTCTTCAAATCCTTCTGAAGTAGAAGATGTTTTATTAGGTTATGGAAATTTAGATGATTGTCTAGAAGCAGATGGATATTTCAATTCAATAATTGGTAGAGTCTGTAATCGAATAGGAAAAAGTAAATTTACACTTAACGGTGAAGAATACAAATTATATTCTAATACCTCTCCTGATCATCTTCATGGAGGTAAAGAAGGGTTTAATAAAAAAATATGGAAAATAGAAGACATTAATAAATCTGAAAAAAGTATAAAAGCAACACTGACCTATCATTCTAAGCATTTAGAAGAGAACTATCCTGGTAATTTAGATTGCACAACGACTTATGAACTTAATAATAATAATGAAATAATTATTTCTTTTAATGCAACCACTGATCAAGATACTATTATTAACATGACAAATCATAATTATTGGAATTTTCATGGTCATAAAAATAATTATAAAGATATTACCAATCATATTGTTAAAATATCATCAGATCACATTTGTGAAACTGATGAAGGGTCAATTCCTACTGGAAAATTATTAGATGTAGCAAATACTAAATTTGATCTAAATAATGATTTTGAAATTAATCAATCATTTTTAGTAAATGGAGGTATAGATCATAATTATGTACTTAAAGATCATTCAATTGATAAGGTTGTAGCTTATATTTATAGTAAAATTACTGGCATGGGTGTTGAATATTCTACTGATCAACCTGGAATACAATTCTATACAGGAAATATGATGAAAGAGTCCTATAAAGGAAAGCATAATAGAAATTATGGATTGCAATATGGAATGTGTTTAGAAACACAAATTTTTCCTGATGCTATTAATCAACCAGATTTTCCTTCAACTATTTTGAAAAAAGATGAAACATATTCTTCAAATACTAAAATAAAATTAAGAAATGACTTTATTTAAATAAATTTATTGTTTTGTCTTTTTTATACATATAGACGTCAAAAAAATGAAAATCAGTAAAAAAATAATAGCAAGTTTAAAAGAAGGTGGCGTAGATTTTTATTTAAGTGTTCCTTGTAAATTACTAGCTAACATGATTGATATTCTAGAAAAAGATAAAGATGTATATTATTCTTCAGTCCCACGTGAGGAAGAAGGCATGGGAATCTGTGCTGGTGCTTATTTAGGAAATAAATTCCCTTGTATAATGATGCAGAATACTGGAATTGGAAATTCAGTTAATGCAATAGTTTCATTATTACAATTATATCAGATGCCAGTTGTTTTTCTTGTTAGTTACAGAGGCACTCCAGGAGAGCCCGTGGGTGCACAAGGTGGAATGGCTAAAATAACAGAAGATATTTTGCAAACATTAAGGATACCAATGCTGCATTGCTCATCAGAAAATGATTTAGAGAAAATTTCAACATTTAGTAAGCATGCTAAAGTTATTGAATCACCTGTTGCTATTTTATGTGATTTCAATCTAATGAAGGAAGATTAATGAATCGATTTGATCTACTAAATAAGTTACAAAATATCTTAAAAGATAATTTAGTTATTTGTAATATTGGTCTACCATCTCAAGAATTATATAAAATTAATGATCAACCAAATTTTTTTTACATGTTAGGAAGTATGGGTTTATCTTCATCAATAGGCTTAGGCCTTTCATTATCTCAGAATAAACATGTAATTAGTATAGATGGCGATGGATCAGTTTTAATGAATATGAATACTTTAGCAACAATAGGTAATAGAGCACCATCAAACTATACTTTATTAATAATTGATAATGGCTCTTATGGATCAACAGGAGACCAAAGAACATTTACTGATGAAGATACTTCTTTAAAAGCAGTGGCTATCGGTGCTGGCTGCAAAAATGTAGTTGAGTGTTCTGGTGAGGAAACAGCAAATGAATTATCAAAGGCCATTGATGATCAAGATCATTCTTATGTAATAATTTCAAAGATCAATTCTGGGAATGTTAAAATTGATCCAATTCCACTCAATCCCATAACCATAAGAGATAGGTTTAGAAAGTTTATTGGTATTGTAAAATACCTTTAGTAAAATTTATGATCATTTGTGCTGGATCAATATTTACAGATTATATAAGCAGAATAGATAAATTTCCAAAAAAACCAATTAAAGTTTTATCAAGAGGAATTGATAAAAGATTAGGTGGTTCAGCAGCAGTTTCAGCATTTACTGCTAAAATATTGGGTTCTAATTCAAAATTTATTGGAAAATTTGGGGATGATGACTCTTCAGTTTTTTTAAAAAATGAATTTAAAAAATTTGCTATTAATATCACTAAATCGGTTTTTATAAAAAAATGTCAGTCTTCACAAAGTTTTGTAATTGAAGATGAAAAAGGTGAAAGATTACTTGCAGCTTTCAATGATCCAAGGCTAATTAAATATAATTCAATACCAAAACTAATTTTTAGAAAACAAGATATTTATTCAATAGATATGAGATGGATTGATATAGCATCTAATATTGCAATAAATACTAATATTAAAAATATTAAATGTGTTGCTGATCTAGATAATTTTAAAAATTCTAAAAAAATTTCTGAGATCATTAACAAGGCTTCTCATCCGATATTTTCTGAAGAGGGTCTGAAAACTTATAAAAAAAACATAGATATGAAAATTGCTCTTTTTCAAATATTTAATGAAACCAAAAAATTTGTTGCCGTGACTATGGGATCAAAGGGAGTTTATTGGGTAGAAAATGACTCATTGTATCATTGTAAGGTTCCTAAAGTAAAAACAGTTGAAACAAACTGTGCAGGAGATGTTTTTCATGGTGCTTTTGCAACAGCTCTCTCCCTAAATAAATCAAATTCTGAAAGTATTCAATTTGCAACTGCAACTGCTACATTAAAATGCATGAAAGCTGGCGGTATATATTCGATACCAAATTTAAGTATGGTAAAAAAATTTTTAAAAAAATTAAAAATTAGAAAAATTAAATGATAAAAATTTTGATAACAGAGTTTATAGATACGCAAGCATTGCAAAACATAAATAAAGAGTTTGAAGTGATTTATAAAAAAGATGCTTGGCAAAACAAAGATTATTTGAAGAAAGAAATTGAAAAATTTGATGGCGTAATTGTAAGAAATAAAACAAGTTTAGATAAAAATATTTTAATCAATGCATCAAATTTAAAGTTTATAGGAAGACTTGGTGTGGGTCTTGACAATATAGACACAGAATACTGCAAAAATAATGATATAATTGTTCAGCCAGCAACAGGTATGAATGCAGATTCTGTTGCTGAATACGTAGTTAATACCTCACTTACATTATTAAAAAAAACAATCATCATTAATGAAGAAACTCAAAAAGGGAAATGGCCAAGAACATCAATTGTTACTAAAGAACTTAAAGGAAAGATTTTAGGCTTAATTGGTTTTGGTGATATTTCAAAAAAAGTTTTAAAGCTTGCAAATGTTTTCGATGTTACCTCTATCGCATATGATCCTTTTATATCTTCTAAAGAAATGAAGGCAATCAGTGTTAATAAAGTATCATTTGATGAAATTCTTAAGTTGGCAGATATTATTTCAATACATGTTCCATTAAATAATGAAACAAAATATTTATTTGATAGAAATGCTTTTATTAAAATGGAGAAAAAACCAATCATAATTAATTCTTCAAGGGGCGGGATTATAAATGAGAAAGACTTAATTGATGCATATATAAATAATTATATTTCTGGTTTTGCATTAGATGTTTTTGAAAATGAACCAGTAAATGAAACATTGTATAGAAATATTTCAAACGATATGAATTGCATTTTAACACCTCATATCGCAGGTGTGACTGAGGAATCAAATGTGAGAGTAAGTAATTTTATAATTGATAAAACAAATAAATTTTTTGAAAATTTTAAATATTAAACTCACTCATCTTAACCATACGGTTTTCTTTTATTGATTTTTCTGCTGCCTGCCCAATAGCTACTGAATGAAGACCATCATTTACAGAAACTTGTGCTTTTAAATTATTATTAATTGATTTTATAAATTCCATATGTTGATAATACGTCGACCCATGATGTTGGCCAGCAGCTAAGATCTTTTTATCTACTTCAACTAATTTTTTTACTGCATTTTTGGAATCTCTTAAACCAATTCTAATTTCTGAAGAATTTTTTCCAGATGCATCTGATGGAACGCCAGTTTCTATTTTTCCTTTATCTCCAACTACGCATAGTTCTTCTTGCATTTCTGAATTTTCCGCAAACATACAAAGTTCCAAAGAGCTCTTTATTCCATTTTTGAAATCTAAAATTACAAATGCATTGTCTAATATATCAGGAACTTTTCCATTATAACTTTCATTAAGATGATTTACACTTTGACCACCACTTGCATATACTTGTGTTACTTCACTATTTGTAATTAAGCGCATTAAATCAAAAAAATGACAGCATTTTTCAACTAATGTTCCACCGGTGTTTATTTGAAACCTATTCCAATCATCAACTTTTTTGAGAAATGGAAATCGATGCTCGCGAATTGAAAGCATTCTAAGCTTACCAATTTTATCACTAGAAATCTCTTGGATCATTTTTTGAATGGGTGGCATGTACCTATACTCCATGGCTACCCATATTACTGATGGATATGAAGCTGATAATTTTTTAATTTCTATACAATCTTCTAATTTTGTACATAAAGGTTTTTCAATTAAAAGATGTTTTTCTGTCTTTAATGCTTCCTTAATAATATCATAATGAGTAAAATTTGGGGTCGAAATAATAAAAGCATCTACTTCATTATTTTTAAAAATTTCATTATTATTGGAATAAACTTTAATATCATTTGTTAAGAGATTTTTCGCGTCATTAATAGAATTTTCATTAGTATCTGAGATAGCAATTACTTCAGCTGTATTAATTAGATTAATATTTGAAATATGTTCACGGCCCATTAACCCACTACCAACAATTCCATATTTAATTTTTGTTTTCATGCTGTATAAATTGGAATCTCTAATTGTGCGCTTAGTTTTTTTATGTCAGAATATATATCTCCATAAGTGAATGCTAAATGATGTTCTATCCCAGATGAGAATAATCTAACTAATTTTTGATAGGTATTTTTTTTAAACCTAACAACGCCAGATGTTCCTGAAAATGAATTTTTTTTATTTAAAACTTCACCTCTTAAAACAATGAATTTTAATTTATTTTCTGATTTTGAAACTCTAAATATTGTTATTTTCCCAGGTTTGAATGAAAAATTATGTAGTAAGGCTTTCCTTCTGTTTGAATGTACAGTTGCACTTGCGGTATTTTTTTTTGCCATGCTAATTGGAGCTAATCCACAATGCCAAAAAACTAAAGTGTCAGTTTTAGGATCACAATCAACAATATCTACTAAGAGTGAAGGTTTGTTGTTTATTTTATTTAAGATATCACAACTTATGCTTCCTAACACATCAGCTTCACATGCACTACTAACACCTTTTTCATTCATCATTGCCATTGGACCACAAGATGCGCATCCAAATTGAGTAAACATTTCTGGCCAACACTTAATAGCAAAAGCATCAATTTGATTTTCATTTTTGATTTTTTCCAACCCATGAAATATTGAAATACTTTTATTTAATTCACTTGAATTTAATTTAGAGACTGATTTCAAATCTTTTTTTATTTGGTTTTTAGTTATTGCAATATCTTTAGATTTAATTTTTTTAGAAATATTAAATAAAGTTTCTAATTTAATTTTTTTAAGATTATAATTTAATTTTCTTACTATTTCATTATTATCATAATCACACGTAAAAAAACCTTCTGGTCTTTTACCAATTAGTCCTAAGTTCTTTTTTTTAGAAAAAATTAAATTATTTTCTTTTTTGATATTTGTTATTTTTTTTAGTTTATTATTTTTTAAATCTTTTTTATTCTTTATAAATTTATTAATTTTTTCTATCTCAAATAATTTATCATTTATAAATATTGAAAATTCCGGGTTATATTCTAATTTGATTAATGAATGCATTGCAAGATTAACACCGCACAAAGAGTTCAATCTTAATCTCTTACCTGTTCTTGGTTCTTTAAAGCTTATTAAATGTAGAGGTTTTTTGAATATTTTTGCAAAACTTGTTATAAATTTTGCATCAGTAAAAGTTGTTTGAGCAATTATAAATTTAGTACAATTTTGTTTTTTAAAATAATTAATAGCTCTTTTACCTGCTTCATCATTCGTTACTAATTCATTAAATTGTGTATATTTAATATCTAAAATATTTATAAATTTTTCAAATCTATTTTTTTTATCTAAAGCATAATTAATATCAAATGTATCTCTTGCTAAAGCCAAATAACCAATCATAGAATTTTTGATATGCTTATAATATTTTTTTACAAATAATTATTATTTAATTACAAAATTTGTCATATTTTCAAGGATTTTATTGCTTGTATATAATTATTTAATATGTTTTAGTCTCAAAAAAATTGGAGGAAAAATGATGAACGTTAAGTTTATTTTTAAAGCACTATCTGTAGCTTTAGTTTCACTTTCATTAACTTTAATTTCTGCAGTTTCTTTTGCTGCCACTGATGTACGTATCATGTGGTATGGTGATGGAGACAAAGAAAATGTGCCCATAGCAGCACAAATTGATGAGTTTAATGCAGCTAATTCAGATATAAATGTAATTTTAGATATTGTACCATATGATGCAATAATGAATACCTTACCTATTCAGCTAGCAGCTGGAGAAGGTCCTGATATTGCTCGTGTTACCGATCTTGGTGGATTAAACAAATATTATGCTGATATTACACCTTATGTAGCTGATCCAAGCTACTATGAAAAAAGTTTTGGACCTTTTTTAAATTGGTATCGTAAGTCTGGAGATACAACTTCGATTCATGGTTTTCATTCTACGATGACTGTAACCGGTCCTTATGTAAATAAAACTTTATTTGAACAAGCTGGCGTAGATCTATTAGGTCCAGGTGCAACTTGGGAAGAATGGGCAGCAGCTTCAATTGAAGTAGCAGAAAAAACCGGTACTCCTATTCCAATGGCTTGGGATAGATCAGGTCACCGTGTATCAGGCCCAGCGATTTCTATGGGTGCAAAATATTTTGATTCAAATGGTGATCCAAAATTAGTTGACGATGGATTAAAAGCTATGACTCAAATGCTTTATGATTGGCACCAAGCAGGTACTATGTCTAAAGATCTTTGGGGGTCAGTTGCAGGATCAAAATATCATGCTCCAAATGATTGGTGGAATGCTGCTGAAGTAGTTTTCATGATGAGTGGCTCATGGCAAATTGGAAGATTCGCTAACGAAGTTGGTGACGACTTTGATTGGTGGGCTGTACCAGCTCCATGTGGTCCAGCTGCATGTACTGGAATGCCAGGAGGAAACGCACTATTAGCATTCAATGCTAATCCTGCTGTTGGAAAAGTAATGGATTTCCTTTCTAGTAAAGAACAACTAAGTAGCTTTATTGGTCAAGTTCTTGCTATTCCAGGACACTTAGATCTACAAGTTGATTATCAAACTGATGATCCAAATGCAAAACACGCATTAAATACATTTGCTGGTGCAGTGCCGACTATTGATCAAGTTGCTTTTGATCTTCAGGCACACGTTGACAACCGTATTATGTTTAACGCAATTATCTCAAGATTAGGACAAGCTATTGTTGGTGAAATGACAATGGAAGAAGCTTGGGATCGTATGGATGAAGATGTTGAAAAACAACTTAAAGAAAAATACGGCGGATAATTACATCCAGAATTAAAAAAATATAAAGCTGCTCTTATAGAGCAGCTTTTCTTTGAAATACGTTGATGGAAAATATTAGAAACCAAATAAAAATTTTTTTCCTTAGAATTTTAAATATTCCTTTTGCATTTTTAATGCATGCTATTGATTTAATAATGTGGCCAATTCAAAAAATTGTAGGTGTAAGGAATATGCCTTATATTTTTTTGCTTCCAAATTTAATTTTTTTTGGATTATTTGTAATTGTACCTCTTATTGCTAATTTCTTTTTTTCACTTTCATCTGGTGATGAATTATTGTTTGCTGAAAGAGAACTTCCTACCACAAAACAATATGATCAGTTATTTGATTGTGAGAGTTACTTAAATCCAAATACATGTACAGAAGATTTTTTTTGGAGAGGAGTTTATAACACATTATTTTTTGTTGTTTTTCAAGTTGGCTTAATGATCTTCTTCTCTGTCTTGACGGCTGTAATCTTGAATAAGAAAATTATTGGTAGAGGTTTTTTTAGATCAGTATTTTTCTTTCCTGTTTTGTTATCACCAGTTGTTGTAGGTTTGATTTGGCAGTGGATACTCCTAAAGAATGGTGCTTTTAATGCAATAATAGAATCCTATGGTGGAGACAAAGTATCATTTTTAACTGATCCATCTTGGGCTATGGCATCAGTAATATTTGTATCTATTTGGGCTCACATGGGTTTTTATACCTTGATTGTTCTAGCAGGACTTCAGGCAATACCTCCAAATCTATATGAAGCAGCGGAAATGGATGGAACTAGTAGAGAGAGAATTTTCTTTAGAATTACCCTACCTCTTTTAATGCCAAATTTATTGGTTGTATTTATTCTAGCTTCAATAAAAGGTGTTCAAACATTTGATGAAATATATGTTTTGACTGGTGGAGGACCTGGAACATCTACATCATTAATTGTTCAATATATTTTTACTACTGGATTTGCTTCATCTGGATCTGTTCAAAATTTTGGTCTTGCAGCAGCTGCCTCTATGGTTCTTGGTGTTGTACTTTTATTTTTAACACTTATGCAATTATATTTTAGTCGTAATAAAGAAAGTAAACATCAGGAAATTTGACATGTCTGAAACATCTTCAAGAATAATAAAAATTGTAACAAAAAAAAGATATAAAAATAAATATCATTGGACAGATTATTTTTCTTATTTTTATTTATTTTTAGGAGTTCTTTTAATGTTTGGTCCTGTTGTTTGGTTGGGTTTATCTTCGCTTAAAACATTAGCAGGGATTCAAGAATATCCACCAACAATACTACCTCTTTCACAAATTCAAGTTAATGTTGATGGGTATGATAAACCCCTGCCAATTTTTAATGTGACTCAAGAAGATGGATCAGTAAAACAACTAGCACAAATAAAAAGAATTGGAATTAATGCTAAAATGGTTGATCCTTTAAACCCAGGAAAAACAGTAAAAGTGCCAATTGATAAAAGAGAAAAAATTAGAGAATTTAAAATTCAGTGGGAGAATTATGTTGATCCCTTAAGGAAATATGATTTTTTACTTTATTTCAAAAACTCAACCTTCATCACAGTTGTTGCAACAATAATAACGTTGATAATAAATTCAATGGCAGCTTACGCACTTTCTATTTATGAATTTAGAGGTAAAAATTTTGCCCTTGTTTTTGTAATAGGCACATTGTTGATTCCATTAACCATAATCTTAGTTCCTGTATTTTATGTTGTTGCTAATTTTGGAATGATTAATTCATTATGGGGTGTAATTCTTCCAGGTGCAGCGACACCAACAGGAGTTTTTTTACTTCGTCAATATATGCTTACATTACCTAGAGAACTCATAGAAGCAGCAAGAATGGATCACGCAAGTGAATGGGCAATTTATTGGCGAGTTGTGCTCCCATTATCTATACCGGCTATTGCCGTTTTAGCGATTTTTTCAATAATGTGGCGATGGAATGATTTCTTGTGGCCTTTAATAGTTTTATCAAAGAGTGAGGTTTATACATTACAAATTGGACTAAATGCATTTCATGGAGAGCTTACGAGTCAGTGGAACTATGTATTATCAATGACTATGGTAACTTTATTACCTATAGCAATAATATTTGCCTACTTACAAAAATTTATAACAACTGGAATAGCAAGTACAGGTATGAAGTAATGCAAAACAAACCTTTAATATTTTTTGATCCTTATCCAAGAAATGAAGAAATGGTTTTTACTGATGATGTTAAGTCTGAATTAAATAAAATATCCAATTTAGTGTATCACTTTGGTAGTCGAGCTCCAGATGAACTTGTAGAAAAAAATATCGAAGAAATAGAAATATTAGTTGGGCAGACTGCCATGCCAAAAGAACGCTTAGATAAATCAAAAAAAATAAAAGCCATTATAAATGTCAAAGCAAATTGGGAACCTAATATTGATTATCACGAAGCCCATAGAAGAGGTATTTATGTTTTATCAGCTGCACCTGCAATGGCCCCTGCTGTTGCTGAAGCTTGTGTAGGTTACGCAATTTCACTTTCTAGAAATATTTTGGGAGTTTATAAAAAATTTATAAATTCTGAAGAGCAATATGGAATTAAAGAAAATAAATTTGCTTACACACTTTTTAATTCAAATGTAGGATTAGTTGGTTTTGGAAATTTAGCAAAAAGTTTACTTCCTTTGTTAAAGCCATTTAATTGTAATATTTCAGTATTCGATCCATGGTTATCAAATGAATATTTAGAAATCCAGGGTGTAAAACCTGTTTCAATTGATGATTTATTATCAAAAAATAAATTCATATTTATACTTGCTGGAGTTACCACTGAAAACGAAGGTTTTATTAGCAAGGACAAATTAAAATTAATAAAAAAAAATAGCTCAGTAATTCTAGTTAGTAGGGCAGAGGTAGTTGATTTTGAAGCATTTATTGAACTTGCTGAAAATGAATATTTCAGAGCAGCGATCGATGTATATCCAGTTGAGCCTGTGCCAAAAGATTCAACTTTTAGAAAAAAATCCAATATTTTATTTACATCGCACGTTGCTGGTGCATTAGATTATTCATATAAAAATATAAGAAATATGATGATAAATGATATAAAAAAAATCTTGAATGGAATGCCACCTTTATATTTGCAACAAGCTGACCCTGATAAAGCAATAATGAGAAGAGATAGATGACTGAAATTATTCTAAAAGATATTTTTAAAAGCT
>CACLXJ010000014.1 GCA_902610845.1 uncultured Alphaproteobacteria bacterium
AATGTAGTTAAATGCTTTGTTCCCACTGGTCCTCTTACATGTATTTTGTCTGTTGAGATTCCTATCTCAGCACCAAAACCAAATTCACCACCATCCGCAAATTGAGTAGATGCATTTTTAAGTATTATTGCGCTGTCAATTTTATTATAAAATTTTTCAAAAGTTTTTTCACTTTCTGTAATTATACTTTCTGTATGACCAGAAGAATAATCATTTATATGCTTAACCGCTTCATCAACTCCTGAAACAATTTTTACTGATAAAATTTTATCTAAATATTCTAATGACCAATCTTCTTCACTTGCAGTTTTAAAATCACTATCTAAAGACTGAATATATTCATCGCCTCGAATTTCACAATTTACTTCTTTTAGAGGTTTTAATATTTTCATTGCTTCGTCTTTAATTTTTTCATCAATTAAGAGTGTTTCTGCAGCACCACAAATTTCTGGACGCCTCATTTTACTATTAAAAACTACTTTTTCTGCAATGCTTAAATCAGCATCTTTATCAACATACACATGACATATACCGTCTAAATGTTTGATAACGGGTATTTTACTTGCTGAATTAATTTTTTCAATCAAACCTTTGCCGCCTCTAGGAATAATTACGTCAACATAATCTCTCATGCTTAGTAAATGATCAACAGCTTCTCTTTCAGGTGTATTAATCATTTGAACACAATGCTCAGGGAGGCCAGCTTCCATGAAAGCATTTGTAATATTATTTACCAATTCCTTAGAGGAATGAAAACTATCACTACCACCTCTTAAAATTATACAATTGCCAGATTTTATTGAAAGACAAGACGCATCAACAGTGACGTTCGGTCTGGATTCATAAATTACACCTAATACACCAAGTGGTGTTGAAATTTTACGAAACTGCAAACCATTAGGTCTTTCCCATTCTTCTAATGTAATGCCAATTGGATCTGGTATTTCAATTATATCTTCAATTGATGTAATCAATCCATCAATAGATTTTTCAGTTAATGTAAGTCTATTTATTAAAGGCTTAGCTAAAGATTTTTTTTCACCATTTTCTAAATCTATTTTATTTGCTTCAAGAATTTTATTTCTATTTTTATCTAATTTTTTAGTGAGTTTTGTTAAGGCAAGATTTTTTTGATCACTGCTACAGACTTTCATATTTAGAGAGGCAGATTTTGCATTTTTGCCTAATTCAATAATATTATTTTCAATACTCATGTAGAAAGCTTAACTAAATTATCTTTATGTACCACTTCCTCTCTTCCTTCGAAACCTAAAACTTTATAAATTTCTTTACTTTTCTTTCCAATAATTTTTTTTGCATCATTAAAATCATAAGCAGATATACCTACTGCTACCTTCTGACCATTCTCAACTAAGATAGATATTACATCACCTCTTTTGAACCTTCCTTTGATATCTACTATTCCTGCAGGAAGAAGACTTTTATTTTTCAAAATTGCATTTTGAGCTCCTGTATCAATTATAATCGATCCTGATGGTTTTAAATGATTTAATAACCATTTCTTTTTGGACGAATTTGTAGAAGTTAAGGGATAAAAAATTGTTGAATTTTTCTTATTAATATTACTGATTGGTCTGTTTTTATCACTATTAGTGATTATTGTAGCACAACCGTTTCCAGCACATATCTTTGCTGCTAAAATTTTTGTGGCCATTCCCCCACTACCAAGCTCAGAAGATTGATAATTACCAAGTTCTTCAATTTTTTTATCAATTTTAAATACCTCTGAAATTTTTTTTACATCCTTGTCTTTTTTTGGATTACCTTGGTATAAACCATCAATGTCACTTAATAAAATTAATAAATCAGCTTCAATCATTTGTGCTACTCGTGCTGCAAGTCTATCATTATCACCATAGCGAATTTCTTCAGTAGCAACAGTGTCATTTTCATTAATAATCGGGATTATGTTTTTGCTTTGTAATGAAGATATTGTATTTCTAGCATTTAAATATCGTCGCCTTTCTTCACTATCTTCTAATGTTAATAGAATTTGAGAAACACCTATCTTGTATTTTCCTAGTTTATTTCGCCATTGATGAGCTAATTCAATTTGACCAACTGAAGCTGCTGCCTGTTTATCTTCTAATTTTCTTAACTTTGTATTTGAAATACTTTTTGCACCTAAAGCAATAGCGCCAGAACATACAATCACAATTTTTTTTGTTTTATTCAATTCAGCAATGTCTATACATAAATTATCTAACCATTTAGATTTGATTTTTTTTGTTTTCGAATCAACAATTGAATTCGAACCAATTTTTACGACTACTTTTTTATATTTTTTAATCATTTGTGATTTCATTATATTTGAATAAATAATCAATTAGATCATTTATACCTGCATTATTAAAACTTGATATAAAAAGAGTCTCAGAACTTAACTTTTTATTAATCTTAATTTTTTTTTCTTCTAAATTTTCATGAAGTAAATCAATTTTTGTAAAAACAATTATTTCTTTTTTTGAAGAAACTTTTTCACTATATTTTGAAATTTCGTTTCTTACTGTATTATAGTTTTCGAACCAATTGTCGTCGTTTATATCTACTAAATGAAGTAAATATTTACATCTCTCAATATGTGCTAAAAATTTATCTCCCAAACCTTTTCCATTATGTGCACCTTCGATCAAACCTGGAATATCTGCTATTATAATTTCTTTATCAAAGCGCTTTACGGTACCAAGAACAGGATGTAATGTTGTAAATGGATAATCCCCAATTTTTGGGTTAGCATTAGAAATTGTTGATAATAGAGTTGATTTACCTGCATTAGGTAAGCCTATTACTCCTATATCTGCAAATAATTTGAGTGATAACCATATCCATCGTTCTTCTCCTAATTCACCTTTTGTAAATTTTCTTGGAGCTTGGTTAACTGATGATTTAAAATGATTATTTCCTAAACCACCATTACCTCCCCTTAATAAAATGTATTCTTCATCAATTTTTGTTAGATCAGTTAGCAATACAGTTTTATCTTCATTGTAAATTTCTGTTCCAGGTGGAACTTTAATAATCATATTATTTCCATTCGCTCCTGTTTGATTTTTTCCTCTTCCACTTTCACCTTTTTTTGCTTTAAAATGTTGTTGGTATCTAAAATCAATTAGTGTGTTTAAATTATCATCTACTTTAAAAATAATATTTCCACCTTTGCCTCCATCGCCTCCATTAGGACCGCCAAACTCTATATATTTTTCCCTGCGAAAACTAGCACAGCCATCACCACCATTACCTGATGCAATATATATTTTTGCTTGATCTAAAAATTTCATAATAAATTTTTAATTAATTGGGATTATTGTTCTGTGGGAACAACTGATACAAAAGTTCTTACTCTTGTTTTTTTAAAAGCTACTTTTCCATTCATTGTAGCAAATATTGTGTGATCTTTACCTATGCCAACATTATCACCTGGATGAAACTTTGTGCCTCGTTGCCTAATAATAATGTTTCCTGCTATTACGTTTTCGCCGCCAAATTTCTTAACTCCAAGTCTTCGACCCGCTGAGTCTCTTCCATTCCTAGAACTACCACCTGCTTTTTTCGTTGCCATTATTTATCTTCTTTTTTAGTTTTAACAGTTTTTTTAACAGTTTTCTTTACTGATTTTTTCTTAGTAGGTGAAGCTTTATTTACTGCTTTTTTTGCAACTGTCTTCTTTTTTGCAACTTTTACCTCTTGAGACTCAATATTTTCTTTAGTAACTTTAGTTTCAGTTTTTTTAACTTTTTTTGTTTCAGGTTCAGCAGTGGACTTTTTTCCACCATAAGAAATTGATTCTATCCTTAATACAGTTAGATATTGTCTATGACCTTGTGTTAGTCTGTAATTTTGTCTTTTTCTTTTTTTAAAAACTATTATTTTTTTATCTCTGATTTGATCTACAATTTTTGCTTCAATTGAAGCATCTTTTAGTAATGGCTCGCCTAAGCTATTTGTGCTTTGATCACTGATCGCTAATACATCAGTAATAGACACTTTATCACCTTTGGATCCCTCAAGTTTTTCTACTTTAAGTATCTGACCAGCTCTTGCTGAGTATTGCTTTCCACCAGTTTTGAAAATTGCTAACATATCTTTTGATGGCGGGGTTTATAGTGAACTATGTGAATAGTCAAATTAAAAAATATGGCGCAAATACTGGAAATAAAGACCTTAAAAGCTATCCTTTGCTTCTCGCAAATAAGCAAACAATTCAAAGTCTGTAAAACCTAGCTCTTTCTTAATTATAGTACCTAATTTTGAATTTTGATTCAGGAATAAGTTATAGCGTTGTTCATCTTCTAATAAAAAAGGTACGGATTTTCCTTTACTATTTAAATCATCATTAATTTTGATTCTAACTGTCAAATAAGCACTTTCTTTTTTGAGTGTTTTTTCAAGAAAATTTAAATTGCTTATTGTATATTCATGACCACAATAAATAATTGTATTTTTATCTAACTCATTGATTTTTTTTAAACTGTTAAACATTTCATTTAATGTTCCTTCAAACACACGACCACAACCAAGTCTGAAAAGTGTATCACCACAAAATAAAACACCATTGTTTTCATCATAGTAAATTATATGATCTAATGTATGCCCGGGTGTTTTTATTATTCTAAATGTATTTAAGCAGGAGTTGACTTCATCTCCATCACTTAAAACGAATCTTGTATTTTCAATCTGAGCACTTGGAGAGTGTATATTTACTTCTGGAAAAGCATTAAGTATTTCTTTTACACCTGATGTGTGATCTTTATGATGATGTGTAATAAATATATCTTCTATGTTTAAATTGTTTTCAAGAGCAAAATTTAATATAGAAGTACTATCAGCAGGATCTATAACACAGCTCTTAAGCGTGTCATTATATAAAACAAAAGAGTAGTTATCTTTTAATTGATTTATAATTTCAATTTTCATTTAATAATTAATTTGCAATAACAGAATTTTTTGCAAAAACTTTTTTTGATGATTTAATTTTGATTGGTTCAAAATTTTTATAACTTAATAAAAAGATAGCTTCATGAGTGAAAAAATTAACTCCGGTAACCGATTCACTTATATCAAATTGCCTACCTTTAGATGTCAATCCAATACTTTTTTCAATCACAATATTCATTTCATTACACAAATTCAAAAAATCTTTAATTGTAAAAAAATGAATGTTAGGTGTGTCATACCATGTATAGGGTAAACTTTCTGTTACTGGCATTTTTCCAGATATTAAAAGTTGTAATCTTATTTTCCAATGTCCAAAATTAGGAAAGGAAACTATTGCCTTTGATCCTATTCTTAATAACTCAGACAGAATATCTTTGGGCTTCATCATTGCTTGTAAGGTTTGACTTAAAATTACATAATCAAAACTATTATTTGAATATTGAGACAAATCTAATTCGGCATTTCCATGTACAACATTGAAACCTCTTGCGATAGCATTAGCAGCTAAATCTCTACTTAATTCAATGCCATGAGTCATCGCATTACGATTATTTTCTAACTGTTCCATAAGACCGCCATCACCACATCCAATATCTAGGATTTTTCTATCTTGTGCGATAAGTGTTTCAATAAGAGACCAATCTTTTCTTATGCTATTAATTTTATTCATCTATCTTCGTAAAGTTGCTTGTTAGGAAACCTTTTATTACATCATCTAACTGTGGTTCTTCTAATAAAAAACTATCATGTCCTTTATCAGTATCAATTTCTAGAAAGCTTACTTCTCTTGATAGAGAATTTAATTGATTTACGATCATTTTACTTTCTATTGTAGGGAATAACCAATCCGAGGTAAATGAGACAATTAAATATTTTAAATGGTTATTTGGATTATGACTAAACTCAATATTTTTTCTAAATGTTTCATCATGATCAAAATAATCCATAGCCCTTGTTAAATAAAGATATGAATTTGCATCAAATCTTTCAACAAATGATTTACCTTGATATCTCAGATAACTTTCAACTTGAAAATCAGCATCAAATCCAAAAGAAATAATATCTCTTGATTGAAGTTTTCTTCCAAATTTTCTATGCATCGCATTTTCGGATAAATATGTGATATGTGCAATCATTCTTGCTACTGACAGACCTCTTTCTGGCACTTCATTATTTTCAAAATACTTTCCATTTTTCCAAATAGGATCACTCATTATTGCCTGTCGCCCAACTTCATGAAATGCAATATTTTGAGCCGAATGTTTTAACGCTCCAGCAATATGTATTATATTTAAAATTTTATCTGGAAAATCTATTGCCCATTGAAGTGCTTGCATTGCTCCCATCGAACCACCAATGACAGAAAATAATTTCTCTATATTTAAACTTTCAATCAATAAAGATTGAGCCTTCACCATATCTTTTATTGTTACGGAAGGAAAATTACCACCATATGCAACATCACTTCCATTTTGTAATTCTTTAGGACCAGTTGAGCCAGCACAACCGCCGAGTACATTTGAGCAAATTACAAAAAATTTGTTTGTATCAATAGGTTTATTAGGCCCAACCATTCTAGACCACCAACCTTCTCTCCCAGTAATGGGATTATTACCAGCAACATATTGATCTCCAGTTAAAGCATGGCAAATAAGAATAGCATTAGTTTTATCAGTATTTAATTTGCCATATGTTTTGAATGCTAGTTTAAAACTATCTATTAAATCTCCTGATTCTAGTTTTAAATTAATATTCTTGAAATAGGCTATTTCGCTTTCAAGTTTTGTGTCAGTAGTAAATTTTGTATTCATATCTTTTTAGTCTAACACTATTTGAAAGAATTAAGGAGGAGTGTAAACGCTTTAGCTGATTATTGCTCCACCCGCAAGCTGTCTCAAATCGGTGATAATCGGTCTTATATTTATATATCATTCTAAGTCAATAAATCGTCATTTTTTAAATTAAATACTACTTTATTTTGATTTATCGTAAGATAGTTTGTAAAGAAACCTGCAAATTTATGAAAAATAAAGAATTAGACAATTTAAGAAGTAAAATTAATAACATTGATGATGAAATTTTATCTTTATTATCTAATCGATCTAAAATTGTTTTAGAAATAGGAAAACACAAAAAAGATAATTCAGTTGTTGATCTAGATAGAGAACAAAAAATTCTCGACAGATTAAGCTCTAAATTTACAGGATCTTATCCGAAAGATACTATTGTTAGACTTTGGAGAGAAATTTTTCAATCTTCTGAAAAACTTCAAAAGTTAACCAAAGAAAATATTCAATCAAAAAGATCTATAGAAAACATTAATGTTTATAAAGGTGGTAAGGCTAAATTAAATAACAATAAAAGAGTTATCAAACTTTCTTCAAATGAAAATCCCTATGGTGCTTCACCAAAAGCTATTGAATTGTTAGAAACAAAAAATATTAATCATGATTTACACAGATACCCACAAATTGATGGATCATCATTAAGAGAAGCAATAGCTAAAAATTTTTCTATTGATAGTAATAGAATCATTCTTGGCTCTGGTTCAGATGAAGTTTTATTATTTGCAGCTTTGGCATTTTGTCAAGATGGTGATGAAATTCTCCATGCTAACCATGGCTTTGAGATGTATTCAATCGTTAGCAAAGTAGTTGGTGCAGTTCCAAAAAAAATTGAGGAAGATGTGAATTTTAATTTAAATATTGAAAATCTCATCACTCAAACAAATAACGCTACTAAAGTAATTTATATTGCATCACCTAATAATCCTACGGGGACTTATTTGTCTAGAGATCAACTTGTTAAATTAATGAATAGTATTTCTAAAAATATTATAGTTGTTATAGATGGAGCATATGTCGAATATGTGCAAAAAGAGGATTATGATAAAGGATTTAGCTTAACGGATAAATATGAGAATATAATTTTAACAAGAACATTTTCAAAAACATATGGACTCGCAGCTTTAAGAGTAGGCTGGTGTTATACCAGTCAAAAAATAGCTGACATAATTAATAAAATAAAACCTCCTTTTAATACGACAACTATATCACAGTCCTTAGCTATTAAAGCTTTGGGGGATAAAGAACATATTGAAAAATCTGTTAAATTAAATTCTGAAATCAAAAATTGGTTTGAAAAAGAGCTCAAACTTCTAAATATTAAAACCAGACAAACCGAAGGAAATTTTACTTTAATTGAAACTTCAGAAGAAGAAGCTGAGAAAATTAGTAATCACCTTATGAATGATGGCATTATTATAAGACGTTTAAATAGCTATAATCTGCCTAATTTTCTAAGAATTAGTATTGGTACGAAAGAAGAAATGGATTTAACAGTTGAAAGTTTGAAAAAACTCAATGTCTAACATAACTTATGATTCGGCCCTGGTTATTGGTATGGGATTAATTGGATCATCCATAGCAAGGGCGCTCAAGGAAAAACAATTATCAAAAAAAATTTTTGCTATTGATAGAGATAGTGAGGTATTAAGTATTTCAAAAAATTTAAATCTAGTGGATGCAATAGAGAGTGATTTATATAAATATAATCAACAATTTGATATTATTTTTATTTGTACACCTTTGAGTTCATATAGGGATATATTTAATCAATTGAATAGCTATGTTAATGAAACAACACTAGTAACAGATGTTGGTTCAACAAAAGTAAGTGTTATAGAAGATTTTAAAGAATCAATTAATAATAAAAAAATTTTATTTGTTCCTGCTCACCCTATTGCTGGATTAGAGAAAAGTGGACCAGAATTTGGTTTCGCAAAGCTGTTTGAGAATAGGTATTGTATTTTGACCCCAATAGAAACTCATAGTGAGATAACAAGATCAATTTCAGATATTTGGGAGTCATTTGGAATGAATATAGAAATCATGGAACCTAAACGCCATGACAGAGTGTTAGCAATGACATCTCATATTCCACAACTCATAGCATATTCTGTCGTAGGTACTGCAACAGAGCTTGAATCTCAAATGAAAGATGAAGTAATTAAGTATTCAGCTGCAGGTTTTAGAGATTTCACAAGATTGGCAGGTAGTGATCCAGTAATGTGGCGTGATGTTTATGAAAAAAATAAAGAAGCCGTTTTAGAAATGCTTGGTCGTTTCAGTGAAGATCTACTTACTTATCAAAAAGCAATAAGAAATAATGATTTAAAATATTTGGAAGAAAAATTTATAAAATCAAAAGAAATTAGAAAAATTATTGAAGAGATTGGTCAAGCAGGAACTTTTGATCCCACAGAAAAAAATTAGTTATCCAATAATAAATTTGAAGCAGTTTCTATTCTATTTTGAACTTCGTTTAATAAAATTTTTTTATCTAAACCTTCATCAATTGTCGGTAAAAATTTTATAGTAATTAATCCTTTTTCTAATACCCATGAGTGTTTTGGCCAACATAAACCTGAATTTAAAGCCACAGGAAGGATTTTTCTTTTTGTATGATTATAAATTCCAATAAAACCTGTCTTATAATCAGGTTTACTACCAGGCAGCTTTCTTGTTCCTTCTGGGAAAATAATAATTGATGACCCAAAAGATAATTTTGATTGAACTTTTTGTAACATATCTCTCATAGCTTTTGTTCCCCCGTCTCTATTAATTGCAACCATATTAGCCTTGAATAAATATTGGCCAAAAATAGGTATTAAAAAAAGCTCCCTTTTATGGACAAAGAAACAATCTTTTAAATAGTAATAGAGTGCGAGTGTCTCAAATGCCGATTGATGTTTAGAGGCAATAAGGACACTTTCATTTGGAATATTTTCTAAACCATCAATGTTATGTTTAATATTACATATTACATCAAGAAGGACAAAAATAACACGTATCCAAAGTTTGGTTGGATATTTAAGTAAATAACTTGGTAAAAAGAGAAAAGGTAAACAAACAATACCCATCAACACAGTCCACACAATTAAGGAAATATAAAATATTATACTTTTTAAAATTAACATACTTTATGATTTTGTTTTATATACTAGCCTGACTGATCTATATATAATTTATGTTCATTGTTTGCTCTAATTGTGAATTCAAGTATTTAGTAAATTCTGCAGATCTTAAACCAAATGGTAGAATGGTTGAATGCGCAAATTGTAATCATCAATGGTTTCAAGAATTAGATGATGCAGTCATTACATCATCAAAAAAAGAAGAATTCGATCAAGATTTAAAAAGTAATAAACAAAAAGAAAATTTAGAAAAAGATCCAGTTAGAAATTTACCAAGTACAGTTGTAAGGCAGGAAAAACCAAGTGCTATTAATTCAGCCATAGTAATTACTTTAGCTATAGTTGTAATTTTAGCAATATGGATTTATCGATCTTACGGTGTAAATACTTTTATTATTATTGATTTCTATATTAGGGAATTTTTCTTTAATTTAAATTTGATAATTTCAGACTTATCTAAAATTATACACAATATTTTAAATTAGTTACAACCAGCTAGGAATAATATCAGCTTCAATTGTTTTCTCAATTTTCTCTGGAGAATAAATAATTGCAAAATTATCATTGTTTACTAAAATTTCAGAGGGCATTGGCCTAGAGTTATAATTTGAAGACATAACTTTTCCATAGGCTCCTGTATTTTTTATAATCAGTAGATTGCCAATTTTTTGTTTAGCCAATTTTATATTTTTTAAAAAAACATCTGAGCTTTCACAAATTGGACCGGCAATAGCATAATCCATAAATTCCTCTGATTTTACATTAATAGCCAATATTTCATGATGTGCACCATACATGGCTGGACGTATTAATGTATTCATACCAGCATCAACAATTAAATAATTTATGCCTCCATTATTTTTAATCGTAACAATAGAAGTAACTGTAACTCCAGCCTCAGCAATTAAATACCGACCAGGCTCAAACGATAATTCATAGTTTGTTTGTGTAAAACAATTATCAAGTTCTTTTTTGACCAACTCAATATTAAAGTCAGGGTCCGAATCTTCATATTTAACATGAAAACCTCCACCCAAATCTACATGTTTGATATTAATGCCTGTTTCAATAAACTTATCTGCAGCCATTTTCATTTGAGAAAACGTATTTTTATACGCCTCAATTTTGCTAATTTGACTTCCAACATGACAACTAATACCAATTAAATTTAAATTTTTGCAACTTTTAACTAATTTGATAATTTTATCTAAATTTTCAAATTCAATACCAAACTTATCAGTTTTTTTTCCTGTTGAAATTTTACTTAAAGTTTCACCATCAATGTCTGGATTAAGCCTGACACCAATATCAACAATTTTATTTTTTTCATTTGCTAAATTATCAAGTAATTTTATTTCTTCTAAAGATTCAGTATTAATTAAACGTATATTTTTATGTATTGCATAGATTAGATCTTGTTCAGATTTTCCTACACCTTCAAAAATTATTTTATTTGGATTGAAACCAGCTTCTAAAGCTCTTTTTAGTTCACCAACTGAGACTACATCTGCTCCCAAATCTAACGAGTTCATTAATTTCAAAATGGCTTGATTTGAATTAGACTTAATTGAATAAAAAATATTGTTGCCCAAGATTTCTTTAGTTTTATTTACTTGATTAATAATTTTTTCTTGTGAATACACGTAAAAAGGCGTCTGACAAACTTTAACCAAGTCATATAAAGAAGTACCCTCAATATATGGGTCGTTATTTTTATAAATTAACATTTATTCAGTATTTATGATAACGGATTGTTGACGTTTTTTTTCTTCTTCTAATTTCTCTAAACATGCTTCATCACATGGATATGTAATTACCGATTTGTCTACTTGATCTTCTGGTAAACTTAAAGGACCAACTTTACCACAACCTAAAGTAAACAACAAAAATGATAATAATATTAATCTGATCATTATAAGTATTTTTTTATAATAAGTTTTATCATTTTTTTAGTAATTTCAGGAGCTGTACCCCCAAAACTTGATTTTGATTTAACACTGTTGGTAGCTGATAGCACTTTTTTTGCGTCAGCTGTTATATTTTTGTCAAATTTTTTTAATTCATTAAGAGATAATGAGTCTATATTTCTATTTTGTCTTGAACAATAAGAAACAATCTTTCCAGTAACATTATAAGCATCTCTAAATGAATATCTAAGTTTTTGAACCAACCAATTAGCCAAATCTGTAGCAGTTGCATTTGAATTATCAATCAACTCCTTCATTCTAGCTTTGTTGAATGTAGATTTTGATAAAATTTCATTCATAACTTTTAAACACAAAGAAACATTGTCGTATGAATTGAATGTTATTTGTTTATCGTCTTGTAAGTCTTTACTATATGAAAGTGGCAACCCTTTAATAATATTAAGCATTGTACTTAAATTACTAATGATAATACTTGTTTTTCCTCTAACAAGTTCTGCGCCATCAGGATTTTTTTTCTGAGGCATAATTGAACTGCCGGTTGAAAGATCATCTGGTAAATTTATAAAATCAAATTGTTGATTTGACCAAAGTACTATTTCCTCTGCTATTTTTGATAAATGAACAGCAATTAATGATAGAACAAATAAAAATTCTATTACAAAGTCTCTGTCTGAGACTGTATCCATGGCATTTTTTGTTGGCTCTCTAAAACCTAACTCCTTAGATGTATATTTTCTATCAATAGAAAAAGAGGTGCCCGCAAGAGCAGCTGCTCCAAGAGGGTTTTCATTTAGACGATATAAACAATCTTCAAGTCTTGTTCTGTCTCTACCAATCATTTCAACATAAGCTAAAACATGATGAGCCAATGTTATTGGTTGAGCAATCTGTAAATGAGTGTAACCTGGCATAATTGTTTCAGTATTTTTTGTTGCAATATTAATTAAAGTTTTCTGAAATTTTTTTAGTTCACTATCTAAAACTTTAGTTTGTTTTTTAATCCATAATTTTAAATCAGTTACTACCTGATCATTTCTAGATCTTGCAGTATGAAGCTTTCCTGCAACTTTTCCAATTTTCTTAAATAATATACTTTCAATGTTCATATGAATATCTTCAAGTTTTTTTGAAAATACTACCTTGTTCTTTTCAATATCTCTTTCAATTGCTTTAAGTCCAGAGACTATTGCACTTTGTTCTTTTTTATTTATTATTTTTTGTTTACCGAGCATTTTAGCATGCGCTATTGATCCAGCTATATCTTCTTTATACAGGCGTTGATCAATATCTATAGATGAATTTATTTTATCTAAAATTTTGCTTGGTCCTTTTGAAAAATGGACATTTCTTGAAGGATTTTTTTTCATTTTGCGCGCCTATAAGAGATATTTATATTAATTTCCACCCTTATGCTTAAATTATTTTCATACAGCAAATTTTTCTTATATAAGCTCAGCTTTATAGAACTCATATGAATATTAAAAAAGTAGTAGTAATAGGATCTGGCACTATGGGTAGTGGAATTGCTGCCCAGGTTGCTAATGCAGGAATTTCTGTAACTCTCCTTGATCTACCTTCAAATGAAGGATCAAAGAATCAAATAACAGAAAAAGCCAAAGAAAGAATTATAAAATCAAGACCCCCACTACTTGTAGAAAAAACTAAGGCAGAACATATTGAAACTGGAAATATAGAAGACGATTTTTCTGCTGTCTCAGAAGCTGATTGGGTTGTTGAAGCTGTAGTAGAAAGAATTGATATTAAACACTCTATATATTCTAAAATACAAGATGCACGTAAACCATCTTCTATAGTTTCATCTAATACCTCAACTATTCCTTTAAAAGTTTTATCTGCAAATATGTCTGAGGATATGAAGAAAAATTTTTGCATCACACATTTTTTTAATCCAGTTCGTTATATGGCTCTTTTAGAAATTGTTACTGAGCCAATTAACGATACTGAAAAAATTAATTTCTTAAAATCTTTTTGTGATGAACAGCTTGGAAAGGGTGTAATCATTTGTAATGACACCCCAGGATTTATTGGAAATAGGATTGGTGTTTATGCAATGCAAGTTGCTATGACTGAAGCATTTAAAATGAATATATCAATTGAAGAAGCAGATGCGGTATTTGGAAGACCAATGGGTATTCCTAAAACAGGTATTTTTGGTTTGTATGATTTGATCGGTATCGATTTGATGGCAGATGTCTTAAAAAGTTTTATTAAAGAATTACCAATTGAAGATCCCTTTCACAAAGTTGCTCAAGAAATTCCGTTAGTAAAAAAACTAATTGATACAGGTTATACTGGAAGAAAAGGCAAAGGGGGTTTTTACAGGATGAATAAATCAGATGGTAAAAAAATTCTTGAAGCAATTAACCTAGAAACCGGAGAATACTCCCCTAGTAAAAAAATAAATTTAGGACTGGGTGATAAAATAGATATAAAAAAATTAATCGAAAGAAATGATAAATATGGCAACTATGCAAAATCGATACTAACAAAAGTAATTAGGTATGCTGCTTTTCTAATTCCTGATGTTTCATCTAAATATATAGATATTGATGATGCTCTAAGATTAGGCTTTAATTGGACTATTGGTCCATTTGAGATGTTATCAAATATAGAGACAAATTCTTTTATTCAGGAAAATACTGACATCAATTATTTTCAAACAATTCAAAATAATTTTAAATTTGAAAAAAGACCAGGCTATCTTGATCCTAAAATTGATAATCTTAGATCTCTTAAATTAGAAAAAATATTTCATAACGCTTCTGCAAACGTTCAAGATTCTTCATCTTTTCAAATTGTAGAATTTACCACTAAAGCTAATGCTCTTAGCACAGACTCTATGCTTGCTTTAAAAGAAGCTGCACAAAATAACAAAAGCACAATTATAATAAATGAAGCAATGCAATTCTCAGCAGGCGTAAATTTAAATTATGTAATGGATTTTGCTAAAAATAATGAGTGGTCAAAAATTGAAAAATTTATCGTAGATTTTCAACAAACCTGTAAAGCAATCAAATATGCAGATAAACCTTTTATTGCAGCACCTTCTGGTTTAGCAATTGGAGGAGGATTTGAAGTAGTGCTTCACTGTGATTACTCTGTCTCACATACTAACGTTGTTTTAGGTCTTGTTGAATCTCTAGTCGGTCTAATACCTGCGGGTGGAGGATGTAAGGAAATGTTGTGGCGTTGGTTACAAACACCCGAAGGAAAAGAAAATTCAGAATATGCTTCTATGAAAGTCTTTGATCTTATTGGTTATGCTATTACTTCAAGTTCACCAAACGAAGCTAAACCTAATCAATTTTTTCTTAGTAAAGATAAGGTTGTAATAAATAGGGATAGACAACTTACAACAGCTATTGAATTACTTAATAATATTGAAAGCAATTATATCAAACCCAGCGAACCTACATTCAGACTTGGAGGAAGTTCTGTAAAAGATAAAATGTTCGAAAAGTTAGAAAAACTTTACAGTGAAAAGAAAATAATGGATCATAGTTTAGAAGTTGGAAAACAAATTGCTTTTGTTTTAAGCGGTGGTGATACAAATATGAATTCTGATCTAACCGAAGATGATCTATACAATTTAGAGCTTGAAGCATTCATGCGACTTATCCAGATGCCTAAAACGCAGGAAAGAATAAAACACACATTAGAAACAGGAAAACCATTAGTAAATTAATTTGATTTCTTGTAGTATCGATTAAAATTTGGAGGAATGGATGAATAATTTCGATACAAATCTTGATAAAAATACTGCTAACTTTGTTCCATTATCTCCCTTAAGTTTTATTTCCCGTGCTAAAGATATTTATCCAAATTATGAGTCACTTGTTTATGGTAAAAGAAGTTATACTTGGGTAGAAACTTATAACCGTTGTACGAAATTTGCTAGTGCTTTAGCAAAACAAGGTATTAGCAAAGGAGATACCGTTTCCATAATTGCAGCCAATACACCTGAAATATTTGAGGCTCATTATTCTATTCCAATGATTGGTGCGGTAATTAATACAATTAATACAAGATTGGATGCAGAAACAATTGCATATATTCTTGATCATAGTGATGCAAAATTATTAATCACAGATACACAATTTTCACCTACCATGAAAAAAGCCTTAAACCTTTATGGAAAAAATATTCCTATTATTGATATTCATGATGAACAAGCAATATTCAAAGAAGGTGAGGGTGAAAGAATTGGTAAATGGACTTATGAAGATTTTCTTTTAACAGGAGATGATAACTTCGAATGGTCTTTACCTGATGATGAGTGGCAGGCCATCTCTTTAAGTTATACCTCAGGAACAACAGGAAAACCCAAAGGCGTTGTCTACCATCATAGGGGTTCTTATCTAATGTCAACAGGCAGTGTAACAGCATGGAATATGCCTAACAAATTAACTTTTTTATATACAGTGCCAATGTTCCATTGCAATGGATGGGGGTATCCATGGACTGCTGCATTAATTCATGCCAAGGTTGTTTGTTGCCGATATATTATTGCTAAAGATATTTACAATTTAATTGATCAACATAAAGTTACTCATTTTGGAGGTGCGCCAATAGTATTGAGTTTAATCGCTAATGCAGATGAGAAAGATAAAAAAATAATCAATCATAAAGTATTTGTTCTAACTGCTGGTGCGCCTCCTACAAGTGCTATCCTTGAGAAGATGGACAACCTAGGTTTTGAGGTAATGCATGTTTACGGATTAACAGAAACATATGGACATATATTACAATGTGCATGGAATGAAGAATGGAATGAACTTCCTAAAACAGAAAAAGCAGATATTAATTCTAGGCAAGGTGTTCGTTATCCTAATACAGAAGAAGTTATTGTCGCTGACCCAGAAAGTCATAAACGCGTTCCAATGGACGGTAAGACAATGGGAGAAATACTTATTAGAGGTAATGTTGTAATGAAAGGATATTATAAAAATAAAGAAGCTACAGAAACATCTATGAAGAATGGCTGGTTTCATTCTGGAGATTTAGCTGTTGTTTATCCTGATGGTTACATTCAAATTAAGGATCGCTCAAAAGATATTATTATTTCAGGTGGAGAAAATATTTCATCAGTCGAGGTAGAAAATGTTGTAGCAAAACATGATTCTGTTTCTCTTGTTGCCGTCGTAGCGAAACCAGATGAAAAGTGGGGTGAAACTCCTTGTGCATTTGTTGAATTAGCACCCGGAAAAAATGCCACAGAAGAGGAAATTATACAGTTTTGTAAAGAAAATATGGCTGGATTTAAGAGACCAAAGCATGTAATCTTTGGTGAATTACCAAAAACTTCCACAGGGAAGATACAGAAATTTGAATTAAGAACAAAAGCAAAGGAGTTATAAATGGACCCAAAAACATATAAATTTGACACACTCAGTCTTCACGCAGGTTATCAGCCAAGTAAAAATGCTGGCTCAAGACAAGTACCAATCTATCAAACAACTTCATATATGTTTGATGATGTTGACCATGCGGCGGCACTTTTTAATCTAGAAAGAGGTGGTCATATTTATAGTCGTATGTCCAACCCAACGGTACAAGTTTTAGAAGAGAGAGTTTGTGCATTAGAAGGTGGAACAGCTGCTCTTGCAACCGCATCTGGAATGAGTGCAATATTTTTAACCATCATGACTCTTTGTAATGCTGGTGATCACATGGTTGTTTCTTCTCAGCTTTACGGGGGAACAGTAAACTTATTTAGATTAACACTTCCTAAGTTTGGTATTAAAACAACATTTGTAAAACCAAGAGATACAGAAGGTTTTAAAAAAGCTATACAACCAAATACCAAAGGTATTTTTGGCGAGCTTGTCGGTAATCCAGGTAATGAATTGATGAACATGCCTGAAGTATCAAACATTGCTAAAGAAGCAGGTATCCCACTTATTATTGATAGCACCTATCAAACTCCATATTTATGTAGACCTTTTGAACACGGTGCAGATCTTGTCGTTCATTCACTAACTAAATGGATGAGCGGTAATGGTTCATCTATGGCAGGAATTTTAGTTGAAGGTGGAACATTTGATTGGATGCAAAATGATAAGTTTCCAACTATGACTGAACCGTACGAAGGTTATCACGGATTATCATTTGCAGAAGAATTTGGTCCAACAGCATTTACAATGATGGCAAGAGCTGAGGGAATGAGAGATATGGGACCTTGCTTAGCTCCTCAAAATGCCTGGAATATTTTACACGGACTTGAAACTCTTTCTCTTCGTATGGAAAAACATTGTTCCAATGCTTTGAAGATGGTTGAGTATTTATCAAATCATGAAAGTGTTGCTTGGGTTTCACACGCTAGTGCTCCAGGGCATCCAGATAAGGAACTTGCAGAAAAAATTCTTCCTAAGGGAACTGGATCAATGATTGCCTTTGGAATTAAAGGTGGGAAAGAAGCAGGTGCTGCGTTTATTAATAATGTTAAGCTTGCATCTCATTTAGCAAATGTAGGTGATGCAAGAACATTAGTTATCCATCCGGCATCAGCAACTCACTCACAAATGGATGAGGCAACTTTAAAATTTGCTGGGTTATCTCATGATATGATTAGATTGTCTGTTGGCCTAGAAGACTTTGAAGATATCGTAAATGATTTCGAAGATGGATTTAGAGCTGCAAAAAAACCTCGTTTAGTTGCAAACAAATAAATGAAGTTTAAAGTTCGTGGTATCGATACGTTTGCCTCCACTGGAGGCAGGCCTTTTGATAAAAATAAACCTCTTATTATTTTTGTTCACGGCAGTGGACTAAGTCACATGGTCTGGGTTTTACAAACACGTTACTTTGCTTTCCGTGGATATAGCGTTTTAGCTGTTGATTTACCAGGTCACGGATTATCTTCTGGTGATAGTTTAAAAACTATTGAAGAAATGGGAGATTGGGTTGGTGATGTAATTGGAGCAGTTGGATGTAAAGAAGCTTCACTAGTTGGACATTCTCAAGGATGTCTTGTAACAATGGAATGTGTTGCTCAACATTCTGAAAAAATTAAAACTTTAACTCTTATGGGTGGTGCATCTGCAATTCCAATGAATCCAGAATTATTACAACTTGCTGAAGATAGTAATCCAAAGGCAGTGGATCTTATGATGGATTTTGCGCACGGTCCAGCAGGACATTTTGGAGGACATCCTGTTCCCGGTTTATATCACCTAAATGTTGGTTCCATGATTGTTCAAAATAAAGAAATTAAAGATACTCTAGGTGTCGATTTTAGAGCATGTGATAATTATAAAAATGGACCTGAGGTTGCTAAGAAATTGGATTTACCTACTCTTTCTATATTAGGTGCACAAGACAGAATGTGCCGTTTAAAAGATGGAAAAATTCTTGCTGATTATATTAAAGGATCGGAAGTAAAGATCATTGAAGATTGTGGGCATATGATGCTCTTAGAAGAAGCTGATCAAACATTAGAAATTCTTAAAAAATTTATAGCTAAACATTATCCTTTACCCAATTAGTAAATTTTAAAAATTTTTAGCAATAAATATTTCTGCTGAATTAGAATTATTTTCTTTTAGTGATAAATCACTTCCCAAACCTAAATTAAATCCTAAAAGTTTTTTTGAGATATTGAATTTTAAAAGTTGTTTATCTGAACCGTCAAAGGCAAGTGAATAGTTTGTATCATTTTTAATTTTAGTCAATGCAAAATTAATTTGTTGAGATCTTTTACTTTTGTTTCCCTCAACAAGTTTGTATTTTGTAGTCATATTAATATTATTTAGAAATAAATAATTAAAACCAACTGCAGATGTAAAAGATTGATCTGAAGTCCCCTTTATTTCATAATCATAAATAGTGCTAGGATTTGACAGATAATTCATTTTAGAATTTGATTTTTTACTAAAATCAAAATTATATTTAATTGACCCAAAAGGTTTAAAGCTTCTTGAGCTATATTTTTTTAGATTCTCGAATGCTATTCCTAAAGATCCACTTGAGTATTCAATATTTTGTTTATCAAATTTAAGAGCACTACTTCCTGTTTCACTATATGAATTTAACTCAGTAATTCCAAGACTTAATGTTCCAGAAGGAATTAGGTTTAAAGTTTTTGTCTCAATTTCTCTTCCTAGACTAAAAGATCCAAACAGCTGTGAACCATTTCTAGAATTAACATATGAGTTCGAATTTTTCTTTCGTATAATATCCGTTTCAATTAAACCAATACCTAATAAACCCTCTACAAAATTATTATTATAAGGGCGTGTCCCATATAGAGTAATATTATAGTTTTTCATATCAACTGAACTGCCACTTGTGCCTATATCACTATCTGTTTGAAGATATTGAAATGAAACACCATACAATTTTTGGCTATCAACATTTTTATCTATTCCAAAAGCTACTCCATTTGATTCCAATTCTATTAAAGATGAATCATTATTTTCTCCAATTGATCCAAAACTAAATGTCCCCTCAGTCCAGTAAGACCATTCACTATTTGAGTATTCTTCCTTTTGTTTTTTTTGAGCCGAGACAGCACTGACTAATGTACTAAGTGCTGGATCATTAAATTGTAATGAAATATTATTTGTTGAAAGTTGATTTGAGTATCGATTTTGTCTTAAAAAACTGAGTCTATTGTTAATCGTTTCAATTGAATGATTAACTGATTCATTAACAAGAATTGTTTGCGTATTTATGATCCCCGTAATATCTTTATCTAATGTGGGATCACTATACGTCGTGGTAAAGCTTAGAGCCGTTGTTGAAGTTATTCCAGCATATGAATTTCCAGCAGAATCATCAAAGGCTGAGGCGTCAATTAAGACATAAAATTCAATACCTTTATCTAAATCATTTGATGGGTTAATTGTAATTTGAGACGTTCCTGTTCCAGTAACATTTGAACTAGTAACATCAATAGTTTCAATAACACTGTCATCTGATGTTTTTTTAATGCTTATGTTACCACTTTCAACATCAACCGACTCACTGAAATTTAATACAATGTTGCTATCAACTGCTACATCCGTAGCATTATCAGCTGGACTTGATGAAGACAGTGTTGGAGCAGTACTATCTAAAAGAGTATAAGCAGTAGATAAAGTATATTCATTTACATCATCTCCATCTGAACCTACAACAAACATTTTTGTACCATCTGCATTAAAGCTCATACCTTTTGGAGTATTTTCTTGATCACTAACACTTAATGATCCCGCTAAGCTAACATTAGAAACATCAAATGCAGAGGATAAATTATGTACGAGTATTCGCTTGTTGGAGCTATCAGTAATGAACATTTTTGTTCCATCATTATTGAATTCCACATCTGTTGGATTAGTAATGCTGTATCCTCTTACATAAGATGCTGATGAAATGTCATAATCTGTTGTAAGATTATATTCTGCTATTTTATCTCTAGTTGTTGAGCTTATGAACATCTTTGATCCATCATTATTAAAAGCTATACCTGTAGGTCCATGAATATTTGAACTATCAGCCATAACTTGACTCAAACTTGCAGTAGAAATATCAAATCCAGTTGTAAGATTATATTCGACAACTTTGCTATATCTTGTTCCAACTATATACATTTTAGTACCATCATCATTAAAAGCTAGTCCTTCAGGATAAAGTTCTTCATTAGTATTTGTTGCTGTTGCAAAACTACTGTCATGACTTAGAGTTGAAGTATCAAATGCTGTTGAAAGAGCATACTCATGAATTCTTCCTCCAGATCCTTGTCCGGCAATAAACATTTTTGTTCCATCATTATTAAATGCTATCGCATTAGGTGAGCTCTCTTGAGAGCTAATAGAAGTTTCGCTAACAAATGTTGGAGTTGCATTTGCTTTATTAAATAAGGAATTTGATAAAATTAAAAACAGAAATACTGCAAAGAAAACACTACTCAAGTGTAAAGAATTACTGATTTTTTTTATCATGCCGCCGTTTGGGAGGTGGCTATATTCTATATGAAAGTTAAAAAACTATTAAATATTGATAGTATTAAAATGCTAATCAAAGACTACTTATTTTCTTCTTTATCAGGTCTTGTAAGTTCTTCGAGTTTACGCATTTCCTCTTCCATTTTAAGCTTTTCTTGCTCTTCACGTTTCTTTTTACGTTCTTCAGCTTTCTGCTTAAGTTTAAGCTCTTTCTGCATTTTGCGGTCTCCCGCTTTTGATTTATGATTGAAGTGAATGCCCATATAAACCTGGCAACTATATACTAAATATTATGAAATAATTCTAGACTCTAATTTGCTAATTTCTGGCTAACCAAACGATTACAACAAAGACGAATATAGCAATTGCTTGAAAAAGTACCCTTAAACGCATTAGTTTATTACTGTGATTTTTATTAAGCTTTCCATTTACCGCCATGGCAATAACACCAACGACAACAACTGCTAGTGTTGCAGCCATGAATAAGACAAGTATTATTTGCATTGTACTCATATAAATATCTATATAAAACTTTTATTCTATCAAACAAGATTACTTAAATAAAGTGTTACATTATGGATAATATTTTAAAGGGCCCCTCAATTACAAAACACCAAAATCCAAAAAAATTGATGATCATGCTTCATGGATATGGAGATAACGCTCCTAATTTTATTCAAATTGCAAATTTAATTGATCAAGATGACTGGGGGATGAAATATGTTGCATTAAATGCACCAGATACAATTCAAGATTATCCTATGGGGCATGAATGGTTTCAATTATATCTTAATGGCACTCATATTTCTAATGCTGGTGTAAAAGAATATGATGTAGCCAAAAAGAAAATATCTGAGAATGTTGAAAAAATTTATAACTCTATTTCTCTTTTGTTAGAAAATTTAAATTTAAAAATGACCGATTGTTTTGTTATGGGTTTTTCTCAAGGAGGTATGATGGCTTTTGAACTTGGGCAAATACTTCAAAATCAGTTGGCAGGCTTAGCAATTATATCTTCAAGAATTATATCAAAAGAGCATAAGCCTAATAATGCGTTTTTAAAAACACCAATTTTTATTTCTCATGGTGCTCAAGATACTGTTTTACCTATTTCCAATTACAACGAGTCACTTGAAGTCTTAAAAAAGTATAACTATAATTATGAAAATTATCTTATTGAAAGTGACGAGCATACAATGTCACAAGAAACAATAACTTTTTTCCAAAATTTTATTAAAAAAAATATTTAAAGTAATCGAATCTTAATATTATATTACTATCTTAATATTATGACTTGGGTGAGTAGAAACTAAAATGAGTACTGCAGAAAATCCAGCTTTGGTCCTTAATGCTGATTTTCGGCCGCTATCTTATTACCCACTTTCTTTATGTTCATGGCAAGATGCTATCAAAGCTGTTTTTCTTGAAAGAGTATCAGTTATAGAAAATTACGAGCACGAAGTTCATTCTCCAAATCTTACTTTTAAGTTGCCAAGTGTAATTGCCTTAAAGGATTATGTAACTCCACAACGAAGACCTGCCTTCACTCGTTTTAATGTTTTTCTGAGAGATAATTTTACTTGCCAATACTGTACTAATCGTTTTCCAGCTAACGAATTAACATTTGATCATTTAGTCCCAAAATGTCTGCATGGAAAAACTACTTGGGAAAATGTTGTCTCAGCATGTACGTCATGTAATTTAAAAAAGGGAAGAAAACTTATTCAGAATACTGATATGAAACTTTTTAAAAAACCACTACGACCATCTTCAATTCAACTACAAAATAATGGCAGAAATTTTCCTCCTAACTTTTTGCATGAGACTTGGAGAGATTATTTATACTGGGATACAGAACTAGAAAATTAGATTTTTTTTGAAATTGCAATTGCCGTTTTACATCCAAGCTCTATTACTTTTGACATAATTTTATATCCTGGCGCACTTTCAGCATCATGCTCTATACCAATATCGTGATGTTCAAGTTCATCATCTCTAAATTTAGAAATTGTTTTTTTTAAATCTTTATGATCATCTCCTAAGAGTTCCAATTGTTCTTGGTAATGTTCACCTATTACTTTTTCAACAGCAACAGTACAAGCCATGGCAGCCTTTTCTCCCATTAATGCTGTGGACGCGCCAAGCGCATAACCCGCAACATTCCACAAAGGAAGGAGAGCAGTTGGTCTAACTCTATGTTCCAAGATAAGTTCATTGAATTTATCAATATGTTCTTGTTCTTGATCTGCCATATGTTGAATTGTTTTACCAAGCTTTGAACTTTTGCCAAATATTGCTATTTGACCATCATATATTTTGGTTGCACCATATTCACCAGCATGATCGACTCTTATGATTTCTTCTAAAACTTCCCTATGAGTAGTTCTACCTGATGAAGAATTTTTTTTAGACGTTTTTTTCTTTTTTAATGCCATAGTTCTTAAATAAATAAATAGCATTTAAAATAAAAATAACTAGTAAAACAAGCGTATTAATTGAAGCAGCAGAAATGCCAAAAAAACTCCAAATAACTTCATCACAACTGATTACTTGCTTTGATAATATCTGCGCTTTAAGGTCGGAAGCACTCTCACTATTCTTTAACATTACTGAACAGCCTGAAGGACCTTTAAGAATTTTATTTTCAACTCCAACATGCCATATAGAATAAAATAGACCGTAAACTGCACTTAATTGAATCAATAAATAAAAAACAATTTTATTTAAATTTTTAATAATAAAAATAAAAACTAAACATACTAAAATTAAATAATATGGATGTCTTTGTTTTAAACACAACTCACATGGTTGCAGATTAAAGAAGTACTCTGCAATTAGTGCGGATGATATCGAAATTAGGGAAATGATAAATAAAAGTAAAGTCCAACTACGAATGATCATAAAAATCTAATTATAAAAACACTGCCAACAAGTAAAATAAAAAATGTAATAGATAAGATATTAAAATATTTATCAATAAATAGTTTTATTTTTTCGCCAAAAAAATACAACAGTATTGCAATTAAATAAAATCTAAGGCCTCTACCAATCATAGAAACTATAACAAATAAGTAAATATTTAATCCAAATACACCACTTGCAATTGTAATAAACTTATAAGGAAATGGAGTTATACCAGCACCCAAAACAATCAAAATACCAAATTCTTTGTAATAATTTTCAAAAATATTAAACGAATTTTCTAAATGATAAAATTCAACTATATACAAACCAACTGAATTGAAAAAAAAATATCCAATTGCATATCCAAAGACACCTCCTAGAACTGAAGACAAAGTACAGATAAAAGCATAAAGTAATGCTTTTGTTTTTGAAGCCAATGCCATTGGTATCAAAAGTATATCTGGTGGAATTGGAAAAAATGAACTCTCAGCAAATGATATTAAGCTTAAATACCATTTTGCATTTTTATGTTCTGCTTTTTTTAAAGTCCAAACGTAAATATTTTTAAGAAAATTCATTATTTATTACAATATAAATAATTTTGACTTATACTAATAACGATTTTAAATCTAAAAAATTTATCTTCTCAATATTTTTAAATGGTAACTACAGAAACTAAAGAATTAAAAACAGCATTTTTTGCAACTTTTTCTCAAGGATTATTTGCAACACTCATTTTTAGTACTTTTATGGTTAACACCCCAATTCTTTTTGAGTTAATAGAAATGACAAAAACTGAATTTTCAATAGGCTTTGTATTTTTTGGAATTTTTAATGTAA
>CACLXJ010000015.1 GCA_902610845.1 uncultured Alphaproteobacteria bacterium
GCATAATGTGCTGTTCCATCATTAAATGCTTCAGTCATTGGGCTATCTGGCAACGAGTAACATTCAAAACCAGTTCTTTTATAACCTGCTTTAGATAACTTTTCGTGAATAACTTTTAATAATTCTCTTCTTTCAAAAAAATTTGGTAGTGGGCCCTCTGCTAGCATTTGTACTTGATATTTTGCAACCCAAGGCTTGTAAGCAAGTAAAGATAATTGAACTAAAGTTGGCTTTAATTCAACTATTTTATCACAAGTACTTGCTATACTTGTTGTTGTTTGACCCGGTAAGCCTATTAAAAAATCAAATGCAATTTCTTTATATAATTTTCTAACTCTATCAGTAAGAATATCTTCAAAAAGTTTAGCTGATTGTATTCTATTAATTCTTTTTTGAACATTTTTATCAAAATCTTGCATTCCAAAAGATATTCTATTGGCTCCACATTGCTCAGCATTAAATATTAATCTATCTTCATCGACTCTTCTAGGATCAGACTCGATAGTAAAATTTTCTACATTAGACCAATCAAAAAGAGTTTTTAATTTATCTACTAAAAATTTTAGATCATCCCTATTAAGAATAGTTGGAGAACCCCCACCAAAGTATACAGTTCCAACATTTAATTTAATTTTATTTTTGTTTAAAAACTCAAAAATTATATCTATCTCTTTGTGAAGATATTCTAGATATTCTTTAATTTTATTGTAATCTTTTGTAATAATTTTACTACAAGTACAAAACCAGCACAGTTGTTCACAAAATGGAATATGGACATAAAAAAAAAATTTTTTGTCTTGGTTATTTGGTATCCAATTTAAAAGTGCATTTTTATAATCTTCTCCATTAAAATTAAAATCCCAATGATCACATGTAGGATATTCAGCGTAATTGTATACAAGATCTTGATGATATTTTTTTATTAAATTAGCGTCTAAAAGTGACTCAGTCATTAATATGTCTATACACTAATCCAAAAAATATTAAAGATAAAGCTTTGTGAAAATAATTTATTAGAAGTAATTAGTTTAACCTTTTATTAAAATATGAATCTATTAAATATATTGTAGTATTTAAAAAATGATGATTTAAATAGATTTATGATTGAAAATGTAGATATAGATGTTGATAAAGATCCATCAAATATTTATAAAATTTTATGGGATAGGTTAGAAAGAGTAAACGAACTGCCCAAATATTTAAATAAAGTTGTAGAATATAATTATGATGATTTTGAGAAAAAAATATATTCTGACTCTGATGAATTTTCCAACAAAATTGTAAGATCACTATTATCGGGTGATATAATTTTATTAAAAAACTCATTTGAAAAAAAATATTTAGAAAAGGTAAAACAAGTTTTTAGAAATAAATTTGAAAATTCTAATTCAGCATTTCATAAAATGGTAGAAGGATGTCCAAATTTTTATAGAAATATCACTCAAGATTTATCAAAAAATTATTCATTTTATCAAGTAAAAAAAACTTATTATTTGTTTCCATGGAACAAGGAAAAGGAGAATAATATAGGTGATTTTTATGAACAGATTTATAAAAAATGGAGAATGTTAAAATATTTAAGTGGTTTTTACAAAGATGCTTGGGAGCTTAACACGCCTAAAGATGGAATTATAGATAGATTTCAAGTTGCAATGTATCCATCAGGCTCAGGTGAACAAGAATTACATCAAGACCCTTACTTATTTCAAAAATTTTTTATATCTATTTACTTGTCAAAAAAAAATATAGATTATAAAAGTGGTGGAATTTACTTAATAGATAAAAACAACAATAGAGTTGATTTAGAAAATAGGATTAATGTAGGAGATATGTCTTTTGGTTTTGGTACCATTTATCATGGAGTTGATCGAATTGCACCTTTCACGGACAATCGCAATCATAAGTCTGAAAGATGGTGGATAGGATTGTATTCTACTGTTTCAGATTATGTAAAAAATAGACATACAGGAAGACCAGTTAAAAACTTAAAGTAGTTTTTGGTAGCGGAGGAGGGATTTGAACCCCCGACATCACGAATATGAGCCGTGCGCTCTGACCAACTGAGCTACTCCGCCAAATTATTAACTATATGCTGAAAGACTCTCCGCAACCACAGGTACTCTTTTCATTTGGGTTCTCAAATACAAATCTAGAAGAAAGTTTGTCTATTTTATAATCCATTGTTGAACCTATTAAAAACATTGTAGCTTTTGGATCAATTAAGACCTTAACATCATCATTACCTACTTTTTCAAAATTTTTTAAATCTGAAGAGTTAGCAAAATCTATTTTATATGAGAACCCACTACACCCTGACTTGTCTACACCAATAACTATAGAGTCTTCACCATTTGGAGCATTAGATAATATTTTTTTTATCTGTTTTGTAGCATTTGTGGTTAATGACAAAAAATCATTCATAAGTTTCTTATAAATTATTTAAAAAATATCTAAAGCAAGTTTTGCTTCTTCAGACATTAAATCTTTGTGCCATTTAGGCTGCCAAACTAAAGATACTTCAACTGAATTCAGGTAACTTAATTTTTCAATAGATTTTCCAACACTTTCAGGCATACTGCCTGCAACTGGGCAATTTGGATTAGTTAAGGTCATTTTAATTTTAATATCATTTTTTTGAGATATTTTTATTTCATAAATAAGACCTAAATCATACAAATTTACAGGTATTTCAGGATCAACGACAGTCCTGATACACTCTATTACTTGTTCTTTATTAATTTTAGAACTAATATTTACATTGTTGAATTTTTTTATGTAACTTGACTTTTTATCTGGTAAAAAATCTTCTATTTTTTTTTCTTCCATTAGTTATATTAAAATTTTTGTAATTTCATGAATACTGTCAACTAAATAATCAACATCATCTTTTGTATTATATACTCCAAATGAAATTCTAGAAGTTCCAGTAACATTAAAATGTTTCATAAGAGGTTGGCAACAATGATGTCCTGTTCTTATTGCTATGTTTTTTTTATCTAACATCGCACCTAAATCAGAATTATGCACACCCTCAAGATTAAAAGAAATAATAGCACCTTTATTTTTATTTGATCCATATATTTTTATATTATTGAATTTTGAAAGTTTTTCATAAGCATAATCATGAAGTTTCATTTCATGGTCATAAATAATATTTGGATCAACTTCATTCATAAAATCTAATGAAGAAGAAAATCCAATAACTGGTGCTATAGGAGGTGTACCTGCCTCAAATTTTTCATAACCACTAGCATATGTACTTTTATCAATATCAACATCATGAATCATTTGCCCTCCACCCTGGTAAGGAGTAAATTCATCTATCCACTTATCTTTCATATACAATACGCCAAGACCCGAGGGACCATACATTTTATGTGCAGAAAAAACATAAAAATCAGGGTCTAATTCATTTAGATCAACTTTTTTGTGAGGTGCAAATTGACAACCATCCAATAGTAGCGGTATATTTTGTTTTTTTGCAATTTCTTTCACTTTATCAAAATTAGTTATTGATCCTGTAACATTTGACATGTGGGTTAGTGTAATTAATTTAGTTTTTGAGTTAATTTTATTATTTAATTCATCATAATTAATTTCACTATTTTCATTTAGTCCCAGAGGAATAATTTTTATCTTTTTTTCAATTAAATGCCAAGGTATCAAATTAGCATGGTGTTCAAGATAACTTAAGATTACTTCGTCACCATCTTCTAAAAATCTTTTAGACATACAAGATGCGATTAAATTTATACCCTCAGTAGCACTTTTGACAAAAATAATATTGTTTTCAGATGTTTTTAAATAATCTGCAATTTTTTTCCGTGCATCTTCAAATTTTTTTGTTAACTTTGAGCTTAATTCATAATTACCTCTATGAATATTTGCATATTCATTAGTGTAACAATTATTTGTGGCCTCAATCATTTCATCAACTTTTAATGCTGACGCTGCAGTATCTAAAAAAACTAAATTTGGATTTTTTTTGAATACAGGAAATTTTGATTTTAAATTTAGTATATTCATTTTACTTTACTTAAGTATCTTACTAGCTTCTTTTGTATTATTTCAGACATATGTTCATTATCAATACTAGTTAATTCTTCATTAATAAATGATGATATCAATATTTTAGTAGCTGCAATTTTACTCATACCTCTAGATCTAAGATAAAAAATAGCATTTTCATCTATTGGTCCGATGGTTGAGCCATGACTACATTTTACATCGTCAGCATATATTTTTAATTCAGGTTTAGAAAAATATGATGCATTATCAGACAAAAGTATCCCTTTGCTGAGTTGATATCCTTCTGTTTTTTGAGCAACTTGATCGACATGAGTATTACTAAAGTATGTTGCTTTAGATCGATCATTCAAAATACCTTTATAAACTTGATTACTTTTGCAATCTTCAGCTAAATGCTTAACAAATGTTTTGTTGTTAGATGTGTTATTATCTTTTAGAAAAAATATTCCTTGTAGATCAACCTCTGAGTTAGCTTCTATTAACTCAGAATAATGAAAGTTTCTAACGTAACCTTCTGAAAAATTATATACTTTTTGGGTGTAGGTAGAATCCTTTTTACATGAAGAATGACTTGTTATTATTAAATTATGATTAGGAGAATTGTCCTGTATTAGAAAATGATTTAACTGAGAATTTTTTTCTAATTTAATTACATTTAATATATTTGATGTAGAATTATTTTTATTTTCATATTCTTCAATAAGATTTAGGGATGATCCCTCTTCACAAATATAATTATTTTTTTGAAAAATGGTTAAATCATCATCAGTTATAATGTTTGATATTTTAATTTTTATGTTGTTATTTTTTTTTATAACAATCTTAAAACCGCTATTTAAAAATAATGAATTTAGATTTACAAAATGATCATTATTTTCAATTGTATTGTTTTTAGAAAAATCATTGTAATCTTCATCTAAAATTTTAGTAATTTCAATTTTATCATCTTTAAAACTCGAACACTGTCCATTTACAGAAACTATTGAATAACTATTTTCCTGATTATTATTTATTACTGATGTTTCTTCAGGGATCAGATATTTATACTTAAAATCAATAAAGTTTTTTAGATTTATATTTTTAAGACTTTCATTATTTTTTTTATCAAATCTATCATTTTCAAAAATATTTATTAATGTTTCTCTATAATTTTGAATATTTTTGTTATCTGAAAAAAAAATATTTTTTTTATTTTTTAAATAATTATCTTGTATATTCATTACTGAAATTTTTGAAATCCATCTTTTTCTATTTCAGCAGCTATTTCACAACTTCCTGATTTAACAATAGAGCCGTTTACCATAACATGTACATAATCTGGTTTAATATAATCCAAAAGTTTTTGATAATGAGTAATGATTAAAAATGAATTATCTTTGGTTTTAAGTTTATTAACCCCATCTGTAACTATTTTAAGAGCATCAATATCAAGTCCTGAGTCAGTTTCATCCAGTATAGCTAAATCTGGATTAAGAATACTCATCTGTAAAATTTCGTAACGTTTTTTTTCACCACCAGAAAATCCTGTATTAACTGATCGTTTAAGCATATCAATATTTATACCTAAATCACTTGCTTTAGATTTTAACAGCTTAGCAAATGACAAATTATCAATTTCATCTTCGTTCAAGCGTTTTCTTTTTGAATTAATTGCAGAATGTAAAAATGGAGTGATATTTACTCCAGGAATTTCTACTGGATATTGAAAAGCCAAAAACATTCCTTCTTGTGCTCTCTCTTCGATATTTAAATCAAATAAATCGTTATCTTTGAAATTAATTTTACCATTTAATATTTCGTAATCCTCTTTACCTGCTAGAACGTTTGCTAATGTACTTTTACCAGATCCATTTGGACCCATAATTGCATGAACTTCACCTTTATTAATATTCAAATTAAGACTTTTAAGAATTTTTTTATTTTCAATTTTTACTGATAGATTTTTGATTTCTAAAAACATACTACCCTACACTTCCCTCAAGAGATATTGATACAAGTTTTTGTGCTTCAACAGCAAATTCCATGGGAAGTTCTTGCAAAACTTGTTTGCAGAAACCATTTACTATTAATGAGACTGCTTCTTCATGACTTAAACCTCTTTGTCTGCAGTAATAAAGTTGATCTTCATTTATTTTAGAGGTCGAAGCTTCGTGCTCAATAACTGCTGTATTATTTTTTGAGTCAATGTAAGGAACTGTGTGTGCTCCACATTGGTTTCCTACCAACAAAGAATCACATTGAGTATAATTTCTTGCTTTTTCAGCTTTCCTTAAAAAAGAAACTTCGCCTCTATATGTATTTTGTGACTTACCTAAGGAAATACCTTTTGATATAATTTTACTTTTGGTATTTTTCCCTATGTGAGTCATTTTTGTTCCTGTGTCAGCTTGTTGAAAATTGTTTGTTATTGCGACAGAGTAAAATTCACCAATAGAATTATCCCCTTTTAAAATGCAGCTAGGATATTTCCAGGTAATAGCAGATCCAGTCTCTACTTGTGTCCATGATATCTTACTATTTTTACCTGCACAAAGACCTCTTTTAGTAACAAAATTATAAATACCACCTTTCCCATCTTCATCTCCTGGATACCAATTTTGTACAGTTGAATATTTAATTTCTGCATCTTCTAAAGCGATTAATTCTACATTGGCTGCATGCAATTGGTTATCATCTCTTTTGGGAGCAGTACAACCTTCTAGATAGCTAACATAACTACCCTTATCGGCAATAATTAAAGTTCTTTCAAATTGCCCAGTATTTTCTGCGTTAATTCTAAAATAAGTAGATAATTCCATTGGACATTTTACACCCTCTGGAATGTATACAAATGATCCATCAGTAAACACAGCTGAGTTTAATGCTGAAAAAGAATGGTCACCAGGTGGTATAACAGAGCCTAAATATTTTTTTATTATATCAGGATGTTTTTGAATAGCTTCACCAATTGAACAGAAAATTATACCAAGCTTTTCTAATTCACCTTTGTAAGTTGTAGCAACGGATACACTATCAAATACAACATCTACAGCAACACCAGCTAAAACTTTTTGCTCCTCTAAAGGAATGCCTAATTTATTATACGTCTCTATTAGTTTAGGATCTACTTCACTAAGATCCTTGGGTTTCTTATCAAAACCTTTTGGTGCTGAATAATAATAAATATCTTGATAATTAATTTCAGGAAAACTTAGATTTGCCCATTTAGGCTCTTTCATTTTTTTCCATTTGGAATATGCATTTAGTCTCCACTCAAGCATCCACACTGGCTCTTTCTTTTTCAGTGAAATGAATTTAATTGTATCTTCGTTTAATCCCTTTTTTGGCTTTTCATCATCAATTTCGGTGACAAAGCCATATTTATATTTATTTTTACTATATGTATCTAAAGTATTAAGAGTATCCGAGTTCACAATACATCATCTAATTCATTAATTTAAAAAATCTAGTTAATTCAACAAAAATTTAGCAAATTTAGAACCGATTTTAAATTTAAGAGGTAATCCAACCGCCTCCGAGTAATTGGTCATTTTTGTAAAAAACACAAGCTTGTCCTGGAGAAGTTTTATCCAATTCAGTTTCAAATGTAAAAGTTCCATGATCACTATTTATATCGAGAATTCCTGGTAAATCCTCCTGGGTTGATCTTATTTTTGCTGAACAATCAAGTCTTTTAGGTTGAATATTACCACCCAGCCAATTAATATTTTTAAAGTTTATTACATTTTTTCTCAATTTCTCTTTCTTACCTAGAGTAATTGAGTTTTGATCTTTATTTATATCTATTACGTATAAAGCTTCTTTAGAGCCACTAATACCAATACCTTTTCTCTGACCAATTGTGAAATTAGTAATTCCATCATGAGTTCCCAGAATGTTTTTATCAATGTCGAAAATTATACCCTTTTTATTTACATTAGGATTTAAATTTTTAACAAGATCCCTATAAGAACTTGATGTTACAAAACATATATCCTGGCTATCAGGTTTATCACTTACATCAAGTTTATATTCTTGAGCTAGTTTTCTAATTTCCGATTTAGTGAAATCACCTAAGGGAAACCGAACATAATTTAATTGCTCTTGAAGAGTTGCAAAAAGGAAAAAACTTTGATCTTTTGAAAAATCTTTTGCTTTATGCAAACTTGCATTTTCTAGAGTACCTCTTCTGATAGCATAATGCCCTGTAGCAAGTGCATCAGCTCCAATCTTTTTTGCTTCTCCAAGTAAATCTGAAAATTTAACAGTTTGATTACATCGTACACATGGCAAAGGTGTTTCTCCAATTGAGTATGAATCAACAAAATTATTAATAACACCATCAAAAAATTTTTCTTGATAATCTAATACTAAGTGTTCGAAGCTATATTTTTGGGCAACAGATTTAGCATCTTGAATATCTTTGCCGGCACAACATGATTTGCTTTTAACTACATCAGAGCTGTTATAAAGCCTTAAGGTCACACCAATCACATCATAGCCCTGTTTTTTTAGCATCACTGCTGCTACTGAGCTGTCTACACCACCAGACATGGCTACAACGACTTTAGTATCCTTTTCAGACTTATTAAAACCAAGAGAATTCATATATTTAAAACATCTATATTTACAAAATCATATAACTTCAATAATAGCTTTATCAAATGGTTGACTTATTAATTCCAGGACCTGAAGGAAAGATAGAAGCAAAATATTCCCATAATAACAGAGACGATTCTCCAATAGTTATATTGTTACATCCAGACCCATCTAAAGGCGGAACAATGCATACGAAAATTATATTTAAACTATACAAAATTTTTATCAAAGCAGGATTTTCTACTATAAGATTTAATTTTAGAGGTGTTGGAAAAAGTGAGGGTGTTTATGATGATGGTGAAGGAGAATTAAGTGATGCCGCTTGTGTATTAGATTGGTTACAGCAATATAATACTAATTCAAAAACATGTTGGGTAGCTGGATTCTCATTTGGAGCTTGGATTGCGATGCAACTTTTAATGAGAAGGCCTGAAATTAATGGGTTTGTTAGCATTTCTCCTCCTGCTAATTTAAGAGATTTTAGTTTTTTAGCACCTTGTCCATCTTCAGGCTTAATAGTCCATGGAGATAAAGATAATATTGCTTCATTTGACTCAACAAAAATACTAGTTGAAAAACTCCAACAACAAAAAAAAGTTGATATCAAATTTAGCCCTATAAAAGGAGCGGATCATTTTTATGAAAGCTTTTCAAATGAATTTGAGGATTCAATAAATCAATATATAAATCAAACAATAGAAGTAAAATAATTAATAATGAAATTTAAATCTGATTTTTTAAATGAAATTGATGCAAGAGGTTTTATTTATCAAAACATAGATATTGAAAGTCTAGACCAAATAATTTTAAAAAATAAAATATCTGGTTACATTGGTTTTGATATTACTAGTGATAGTTTACACGTGGGGAGCTTAATTCAATTAATGCTTCTTCATTGGCTTGATTTTTATGGACATCAATCAATTGCATTAATTGGTGGAGGAACTACATTAATTGGGGATCCCTCTGGAAAAGATAAAACAAGAAAAATATTAACTAAAAATCAAATTGATAAAAATATAGATAACATAGAAAAAACATTCAGTAGATTTATTAATCTAAATAAAAATTCTTTAATAATTAATAACTATGATTGGCTTTCAAGTCTAAATTATATTGATTTTCTTCGAGAGTTTGGTTCAAAAATAACTTTAAATAAAATGTTAACATTTGAGTCTGTGAAAAGTAGACTGGATCGAGAACAACCTTTAACAATTTTAGAATTTAATTATATGCTTTTACAAGCATATGATTTTTTACATTTACATAAAAATTATAATTGTATTTTACAAATGGGTGGATCAGATCAATGGGGAAATATATTAAGTGGTGTTGATTTAATAAAAAAAATTAATACCAAAAATGCATTTGGTATTACTTCTCCGTTAATTACTAATAGTGATGGCTCTAAAATGGGAAAAACAGCTGATGGTGCAGTTTGGCTTAATAGAGATAAAATGACAAGCTTAGATTTTTTTCAATTTTGGAGAAATGTAAATGATAATGATGTTTCAAAATTCCTATATTTGTTTACTAAACTTCCTTTAAAAGAAATAGAAAAACTTTCAACTCTTAGAAACAAAGAAATAAATGAAGCAAAAAAAATATTGGCATATGAAGTTACCAAACTTGTAAGAGGTAAAGAAGACGCTGATGAAGCCCTTGAAATTGCTAACAACATTTTTAATTCAAATATAATTGATGAGAGATTACCAAATATTTCTGAAAAAAAATTAAATTTAGAAAATGAAACTTTTACAATTGTAGATGCCATAGAAAAACTTGATCTGGTTAAAAGTAGAAGTGAAATTAAAAGATTAATTAAATCTGATGGTGTAAGGGTAAATGATGAATTATACAAAAATAGTAATTTGTCACTTAAAGAGTACACTGAATTAAATGAAATAAAAATATCAATAGGCAAAAAGAAAATAGGAATTTTAAAAATACTTTAAAATTTTTAAATAGTAAGAGAATTTTCTAAAAAGTTATTTATTTTTCCATCTAAAACATCATTTACATTAGAAGTTTCATATCCACTTCTTAAATCCTTTATTAATTTATAAGGATGCAAAACATATGATCTTATTTGATTACCCCATCCAATATCTTTCTTGTCTTTATTTTTGATATTTTCACTTTCTTTTCTTTTTTGGAGCTCTGCTTCGTAAATTCTTGATTTGATCATTTTCATAGCATTTGATCTATTTTTATGTTGGGACCTATCACTCTGACATTGAACTGCAATATTTGTCGGTAAATGTGTAATTCTTACTGCACTATCAGTTTTATTTACGTGTTGTCCTCCTGCTCCAGATGCCCTATAAGTATCTATTCTTAAATCACTTTCTTTAATTTCTATTTCAATTTTATCATCTATTTCTGGATAGACCCAAACACTTGCAAAACTTGTATGCCTTCTTTTATTACTATCAAAAGGTGAAATTCTTACAAGTCGATGAATGCCGCTTTCCTTTTTCAACCATCCATAAGAGTAATTCATCACAATTTTTAGTGTACAAGATTTTATTCCTGCTTCCTCACCACGCATTTCTTGTAATAAGATTACTTTACAATTATCTTGATCCTCTCCCCATCTTAGATACATTCTTTGCAAAATCTCTGCCCAATCCTGACTCTCAGTTCCTCCAGCACCAGCATGTATTTCTATAAATGCATTAAGGTGATCAGCTTCATCATTTAATAAATTTAAATACCGAATTTTTTCAGATAATTTTAAAGTCAGCTCAACTTCATTTTTTAAATCATCTAATAATGATTTATCATTATCTTTTTGAATAAATTTATAAATTTCTTCATTTTCATCAAGTAATTTACTGAGCTTATTAAAGTCGCTTATTTTATCCTCGATTGATTTTATGTCTTGAAAAATATTTTTTGCATCATTATTTTCCCAGATATTAGGATCTGAACTTTTAAGTTTTAATTCTTCTAATTTATTTTTAAGAGAATTATAGTCAAACCCCCCTCCTTATAAGGTCAAAGTTTGATCTTATTTTCTTTAAGTTTTCTTCAATTAAATCTATATTTTCCATAAAAACCTACTCTAATAAACCACCCGTTCCAGAAATGGAATTATTATTAAAATTTTCTAATCCATCAATAATGTTTATATTCTCAGAATATGGCTCTGAACCTAAAATAAAAGGTTCACTTATACTTCCTTCCTCATTTGATATCTTTCCATTGCTTGGGTCAATTCTTACAAAACTTATTCCTGAAGGAACTCTAAATGGTTTTTTATTTTTATTAATTTTAATTTTTTTAGCAAAGTTTTTAAATATAGGAACAGCTACACTAGAACCAGTTTGCTTGTATCCAAGAGATTTTGGTTGATCATAACCAACAAATACGCCTATAACTAAATCAGGAGTATATCCTATAAACCAGGCGTCTTTATTTTGATTTGTTGTACCAGTCTTGCCTGCTATTGGAACATCTAAATCTTTTAGTTTTTTGGCAGTGCCTCTTTGAATTACACCTTCCATCATTGAAGTGATCTGATAAGCCAAACGTGGATCAACAACTAAGTTCTCTTCTTCATCTAAATTTGGAATTTTTATTTTTGACGGAATTGAATCAACAATGCATTCATTACATTTTTTTGAACTGGTATCACGTATCTTATTTCCATTTCGATTATAAATACTTTTTATAAATTTAGATTCAATTTTATTACCTCCATTGGCAATCATAGCGTAAGCATTGGTAAGATCTCTTAAAGTTATTACTCCAGAACCAAGTGACATAGAAAGTTTATCATCAAAACCTTCATTTATATTAAATTTACTTGCCATATTTAAAATATTATCCATCCCAATTCTATTAGCAAGTCTTACGGTCATTAAATTTCTAGATTTTTCAATACCTGTTCTCATTGTTGTTAATCCATAAAACTCCTCCGTATAATTTGATGGCTTCCATTTTGGAAGTCCTGGCCCTTGATCAACTACATAAGGTGCGTCTAGTATTAATGTTGAAGGAGTATAACCTTCATTTAATGCAGCTAAATAAACAATGGGTTTAAATGCTGATCCAGGTTGTCTTTTTGCCTGCGTAGCTCTATTAAATTCACTTTTGTGAAAACTATATCCTCCAGAAAGAGCTAAAATATCACCATTATAAGGGTCCATAACAATTATTGCACCATTTACTAGTGGTTCCTGTTTTATGGTGTAAGAATTATTTTTTCTTTCGATATAAATTACATCACCTTTATTGAAGTCTTCATTAGAAAGCCAAAGATTATCGGGGCTATTTAAATTAACAATTAATTTAACTTTAGAATTATCATATACCTCTATTTTAGATTTATATATTTTATTAATTATAACAGTTTCCCAATTTGGGAAAAAAGGATTTATTTTTTTATAATAATTTTGATTTTTAAAAAAATTATCAAAATCAGTATTTTCAATCAAACCATGCCAACCCTGGTTTTTTTCGTATTCAATTAATCCTTCAACTAAACTGAGGTTTGCATTTTTTTGAATTTCTGAATCAAGTGCAGTCTTAATTATTAATCCATCTGAATAAAGTTTTTCTTTTCCAAATTTTGAGTATAGTTCTTTTCTTATTTCTTCATAAAAATAATCTGCATCTGAAAATTTTCTATCATTACGTTTAAATACCTGAAGTGGTTTTTTTTTATATATTAGATCCTCTTCTTTTATAAACCCATTTTGATACATTCTATCAATTACCCAATTTCTTCTTTCAATGGCTTTTAAGTAATTCGATTTAGGATTATAATTGTTTGGTGCTTTTGGTAATGCAGCTAAAAAAGCTATTTCATGAAGTTCTAGGTCGTAAATAGATTTATTAAAATAATTCAAACTTGCTGTGCCAATTCCATAAGAACCGTATCCTAAATAAATATCATTTAAGTACAATTCTAAAATAGAATTCTTATCTAAAATATTCTCAATTCTAATAGATAAAATAATTTCTTTAATTTTTCTAGCGTAACTTAATTCGTTACTTAATAAAAGATTCTTCACTACTTGCTGTGTGATTGTTGAGGCTCCAACTACTCTTTTATCAGAATAAGTATTCAGAATATTTGTAAAAAGAGCTCTTAGTATTGCAATTACATCAACGCCATAATGTCGATAAAAATTCTTGTCCTCAGCTGATAAAAAAGCTAATTTTATATTCTCAGGTATTCTACTTTCAGGAATAAAAATTCTTTCTTCAGTATAAAAACTTTTCAATAGTAATCCATCTGAACTATAAATTCTTGATGACAAATTTGGTTTATAATTTACGATACTTTCATATGATGGTAATTCTGGTGAGTATCGCCAAAGTGTGTAAAAAATTGTTGAAATTGAAATAAATGTAAATATGCATAGTAAAATTAACAATAATTTTATATAACCAAATAATCTATTCATATTTATAAACTACATTGTGAAATAGTTAAAAATGTGACATTAGGCAAATATTATAAAATATTCAAAAATGATTTTAATATATAAAAATTTTTACGGAGTTTCGGCATTATGTCAAAAAATATACTTATTGATACAACAAATAACATTGAAACAAGAATTGCAGTTATAGAAGATGGTAAACTTGACGATTTTGAAATTGAAAACAATAAAAAAAACGCAGTCAAAGGAGATATTTATCTAGCTAAAATTACCAGGATAGAGCCCTCTCTTCAAGCAGCATTTGTTGATTTTGGAAAAAATAGAAATGGTTTTTTACCTCTTACAGAAATACATCCAGATTACTTTAAGATTCCAGCAGTAGATGAACAAAGAATAAAAGAGCTTAACGATAAAATAAATAATGAAACAGAAGAAGATGATTTACAAAACCCAGAAAATGTAAATGAGCTAGATGAAACTGAAAATGACAATATTGAAACTAAATCTGAAGAAGAACAAGAGAATACAGATGAAAAGACGATTTCTATAAGGAAAAGAAAAAATAAAAAATTAAGCCCAAGAAAAGAATATTTTAATTATTTTAGAAAATATAAAATTCAAGACGTAATTCGACCTAAACAAGTTTTACTTGTACAAATCAATAAAGAAGAAAGAGGTTTAAAAGGGGCGGCACTAACAACATATTTATCATTTGCAGGAAGATATTGTGTCCTAATGCCAAATAGTATGAATAGTGATGGTATATCTAGAAAAATTGGAGATACAGAGGAAAGAAAAAAATTAAAGCAAATTTTATCTGCAGTAGAAATACCAGAAAAAATGTCAGTGATAGTAAGAACAGCTGGGATTGGAAGGACAAAAAAAGAAATTTCAAAAGATCTATCATTCCTTGTAAGCCAATGGAATAAAATTAGAGAAATTACTTTAAAATCAGAAGCGCCAGAAATGATTCATGAAGAAGGTAATGTTTTAAAAAGAGCAATTAGAGATATGCTAAGTGAAGATGTAGAAAAAATTTTAGTTGAAGGAAAAGATGGATACGACAAAGTTAAAAAAATTACAAAAAATTTAGCACCAACATTTGTTAAGAAAGTAAAACAATACAAATCTGATGAAAACTCACTTTTTGCTTCCAATAATATTGAAACACAAATTAATGATCTTTTTAGTCTTAATGTAAAATTAAAATCTGGTGGCTCTATTGTAATTAACACAACTGAAGCATTGGTGGCAGTAGATGTAAACTCTGGGAAAAATACATCTGAGAGAAATATCGAAAATACAGCCTTAAAGACAAATTTAGAAGCTGCAGTAGAGGTAGCAAGACAGCTAAGATTAAGAGATCTTGGAGGCTTGGTAGTTATAGATTTCATTGATATGGATGATTATCGAAATAATTTTAAAGTTGAAAAAAGTTTAAAGACTGCTCTTGTTAGAGATAGAGCAAGAGTTCAAATTGGAAGAATAAGCATGTTTGGATTAATGGAACTATCAAGACAAAGATTAAGATCAAGCTTAATAGATAAATCATTTGAGAGATGTAATTATTGTAAAGGATCAGGTTTAATTTTGAATTCTTCTTCAATAATAGATCAGATATTAAAAGTGATTAAAGAAAAAATCTCTGAGAATAAAAATTCAATAATTAATGTTAAATGTAATAGTGTATTAGCAGAAAATTTGTTAAATAATAAAAAGAGTGAGATAAATTCATTAGAAAATAAATTTGAATCAAAAATAAATTTTTATTTCGATCCACAATTTTCTTTACATGACCCTTTAATTGAAATTGATGAAAATTATCAGTCCAATAATATTGAAAAAACAAACACAAAGAAAAAAAATAAATCTACTAAAGTAATCAAAAAAAAGAAGGTGATAAAAACAATAAAAACAAAAAAAAGGATTAAGAAGAATAATTTAGAAGACAAAGAAATAAAAGAAGATGATAAAATTGATACACAAAAAGATCAAAATTTAACTGAGAGTGAAATAAACGAGGATGAAGAAAAAACTGGATGGTGGTCTTAAAAAAATAATAGTTTTTTTTTTATTTTTTATTCTTTATTTAAAAAGTGGTCATTGCTCACAAATACTAGATTACGAAACTGATGAATTTATTAATCAAATTTTAGAAGACATAATTAAAGTAAATAAAGTAAATAAAACAATTAAGTTTAAAATAAATAATAGTAATGAAATAAATGCTTTTGTAGATATTAATAATGTTATTAATATTAATTCTGGCTTAATAATTTATTGCTCAGACTATGTAGCGCTATTGTCTGTATTAGCTCATGAGGTTGGTCATATACATCTCAACCATATTGCACATAGAAAAGAAAAAATAGAAAATACAAAAAAATATAATACTTTAAGCATTTTATCTGTATTAGCTGGTTCAACATTAACTCAAAACCCTCAATTATTAGAAGGAAGTATTCTAACCGCAGCCACTTTATCAAATCAATATATTGTATTTAGTAAAGATCAAGAAATGGAAGCTGATTTATATGCATTGAAAACACTAAGTTTACTAAAAACAAATTCTGAATCTATTCAAACATTATTAGAAACAATAGAGCAAAAATTATTAAGTAAGGGTTTTTCAAAAGATAAACAAAGAGTTAGTACACATCCATATTTTGAGGATAGGATTTTATTAATAAAAAACTTCGAACACAATAAAGAAAATAATTTTAATGAAAGGTACAATCAAAGATTTAACTACATAAAAGCGAAATTTGTAGGTTATAGTGATAATGAGGAAATGATAAGTGAATTAAATGAACCATTTAAAGCTTACGCAGAATCAATTAAATTAGCTAGAAATGGAAATCTAAAAATGTCACTAAATAATTTAAATGAAATAATAAAAAACAATAAGAATAATTTTTTACTAGAAACTAAAGCAGATATATTATTCTCTTATGGATATACAAAAGAAGCTACAAAGTTTTATAAAAAAAATTTAGAAAAATATCCCTTAAATTATTATGCTCAAATTAGAATATTTGAAAATATAGAAATAAAAAGTTTATCTAATAGTGATACAGAGATAATTTTTAAAAATAATAAAGAACTTTTATATAAATTTTATAATAATAAAAATGTTCTGTTAAAATATTTTGAACTAACAAAAAAATTAAATAAAAAAGAATGGTTACTATTCTTTAACTTTCTTTTATCAATCAATGATATTAAGAAAGAAGTTTTTGATATTAAAATAAAAAATTTTAAAAATACTAAAGACAGTGATTTATTAAAACTTATTAATATAATCCAGAATGGAAATTAATGAACGGATCTCTAGTATATCAAGATTATTTAAATTTAATTAATAAGAATTTCATAATTACTGAAAATATTGGAAATAATCAAATACAACCATCAAGCATGGATTTGTCATTAAGTGAAGAATGCTATGAAATTAAGTATAGTTTCTTATCCTACAATTCCAAAGTTAGAGATAAATTAAAAGATTTAGCAATTAAAAAAATAAATTTAAGTAAAGAATTTATTTTTAAAAAAAACAAAACTTATATTGTTAGACTTAATGAAAGTCTTAATTTAAAAAATAATATATTTGGTCACTGCAACCCGAAAAGTAGCACTGGCAGATTAGATATTTTTTGCAGATCACTTGTTGATTATGCAGAAGAATATGAAAGAATTCCTAAAAATTATAAAGGAGAAATTTTTTTAGAAATAACATCAAGATCATTTGATGTATCATTTAAAAAAAATAATTCTTTAAATCAATTGAGACTTGTAAATAAAAATCATAATTATTTGACTGATAAGCAACTAATTAACCTGAATAAAAAACAAAAAATTTTAAATCAAAATAGAAATGATGTTAAAATAGATAATGGATTAAAGTTATCAGTTGATCTAGCTGGATCAAACATAATTGCTTACGTAGCCAAAAAATATACTCCAGTTCTAAATTTTTCTAAAATTAAATCTCATAAAATAAATGATTTTTGGAATATAATTAGAAAAAATAATAAAAGATTAGTAATTGAAAAAAACAAATTTTACATTTTGAGATCAAAAGAAAAAGTTGTGATACCATCCAATCTAGCTGGTGAAATGATACCATATGATACAGGCATTGGAGACTTCAGAGCACATTATGCAGGTTTTTTTGATCCTGGTTTTGGCCTAGGTAGAGGATCATACGCAGTTTTGGAAGTAAAAACAAATGAAGTACCTTTTTTATTAGAAGATGGTCAAACTATAGCTAGAATTAAATATGAAAAGTTGAACAAAAATAGTAATATTGTATACGGAAAAGATATTAGATCAAATTATCAAAATCAAGGTTTAAATTTAAGTAAACATTTTAAATAGAATGAAAAAAATATTAATTATTAATGGCCCTAATCTAAATCTATTAGGCAATAGAGAAGATGATATTTATGGTAAAGATAGTTTAGATAAGATTAAATCTGATTGTAAAAAAAAAGGTATAGAGAAGAAATTAGAAATTATTTTTTTCCAATCTAATAACGAAGGGGAAATAATTGATAAGATACATGAAGTAAATGATAAATTTGATGGTTTAATAATCAACCCAGCAGCATTTACTCACACATCAATTGCTATACTAGATTCATTAAGAGCAATAAATAAGCCTAAGATAGAAATTCATCTTTCAAATATTTATTCAAGAGAAGAGTATAGAAAAAAAAGTATTACTTCTGAAGGAGTACATGGTTTAATATGTGGATTTGGTGGAAATAGTTATCTTCTAGGAATTGAAGCAATATACAAATTAATTTATAAATAGGTATGACTAAATTAGATAAAACAGATTTAGAGAATATTAAGTTAATAGTTAAAGAATCAAAAATTAATACTGTTGCTAAAATAAAAATAAAAAAAAATGATTATGAAATTGAGATTACTTCAAATGACTTCGTTGGGAACAATGTTTCTGTTCAAAAACTAGAAAAAAATACTGAGGTTAAAGAAGTTGAAAATAAGAATGAAGTTGTAAATGAAGATAATATTGTTAAATCTCCAATGGTAGGAGTTGCTTATCTTTCTGCTGATCCAAATTCGCAACCTTATGTTAAAGTTGGTCAACATGTTAAAGCTGGTGATACTTTGTTGTTAATTGAAGCAATGAAGACTTTTAATGAAATCAAAGCTCCTAGATCTGGTATTATCAAAAAAATAGTTACTTTGAATAGTCAGCCCGTTGAATATGGTGATACTCTTATAATTTTTGAATAATGTTCAAAAAAGTACTGATTGCTAATAGAGGTGAAATTGCTTTACGTGTACTTAGAGCCTGCAGAGAATTAGGAATCCAAACTGTAGCTATTCACTCTGATGTTGATGAAAATGCAATGCATGTAAGAATGGCCGATGAAAGTATTTGTGTTGGACCAGCTTCTGCACAATCAAGTTATTTAAATATACCTGCAATTATTACTGCCGCAACACTAACAGATGTAGACGCTATTCATCCTGGATATGGTTTTTTAAGTGAAAATCAAAGGTTTGCAGAAATTATTGAAGAACACAATATTAAATTTATTGGGCCAAAATCAGAACATATCAAAATGATGGGTAACAAAATTGATGCAAAAAAAATAATGGATGAAACTGGGGTGCCAACAGTTAAAGGTGTAAATGACTTAAGTGATAAAAATAAAATTGAAGAATTTATAAAAAAAGTAAAATACCCAATTATAGTAAAAGCAGCAAGTGGTGGCGGTGGAAAAGGAATGAGAGTTGTCACAGAAGAAGATGATTTGAATAAAGCTATAAATGAAGCAAAAATTGAAGCAAAAAAATCATTTAATGATGAAAATGTTTATTTAGAAAAATTTTTAACATCTCCCAAACATATTGAAATTCAAGTTCTTTGTGATTCTTTTGGAAATGTTGTTACTCTAGGAGAGAGAGATTGCTCAATTCAAAGGAAGCATCAAAAACTAATTGAAGAAAGTCCAAGTTCAGTTCTAACAAATGAAAATAGAGAAAAAATTTCTGAACTTTGTAGAAAATCTATGAAGGATATAGGATATGAAGGAGTTGGAACATTAGAATTTTTATATGAAAATGATGAATTTTATTTTATGGAGATGAATACACGATTACAAGTTGAGCACCCAGTAACAGAAATGGTAACTGGAATTGATCTTGTAAAAGAACAAATTCTTGTCGCTAATGGTGAAAAGCTTAAAATCAAACAAGAAGATATAAAATTAAAAGGAAGTTCAATTGAATGTCGAATCAATGCTGAACATCCAGAAAATTTTATACCATCACCTGGTAAGATAACACAATACCACCAACCTGGAGGACTAGGAATTAGAGTAGACTCAGCTGTTTACGATGGATACACAATTCCATCCCACTATGATAGTATGATTGGTAAGCTAATTACCTATGGTGCAACAAGATCAGAGGCTCTGAAAAAAATGAATAGAGCACTAGAAGAATATGTAATTATGGGAATAAATACAAATATACAACTTCATCAAAAAATTATTCAAACTGATGAATTTAAAAGAGGAAGTTACAACATTAATTTTATGTCAAATTTAATTGAGTAAAATAATTGATTTAAATAGCTTAATAGAATTTTATAAAAAAGCTTACTTTCCAATGGCTGATAGTAAATATTCTGAAGAAATAAAATTTTATAAGCCAAAACTTAGATTCATTATTCCAATTTCTAATTTTCAATATCCTAAAAAATTATTTAATGAATTTAAAAAAACAAAATACAGTTTTAAAATAGATCACAATTTTGCGAAAGTTATAGAATTATGTAAAGAAATTAAAAGAAAAGATAAAGATACTTGGATCAATGATACTATTATGGATACATATATTGAATTATACAAAATAGATAAATGTCATAGTGTTGAATGCTATGAAGATAATAAACTAGTTGGCGGTTTATATGGTTTACATTTAGGATCATGTTTTTTCGGTGAAAGCATGTTTAGTTTAAAGACCAATACAAGTAAGTTTTGTTTACTTTATTTACTAGCAATATTAAAAAAAAATAATTTTTCCATTCTAGATTCACAGTTTTTCAATCCTCATTTAGTTCAGTTTGGAGCATATGAGATAGAAACTGAAATTTATGAAAATAAACTAAAAGAAAGTTTAGAGATTGAAAGTTTTTTTCAAGATATTAATAATTTTCATGAAGTCTTATCGTTACTACAATCAACTAGCCAAAGATCATAAATAGGATTTTGTAAAGAAGTAACATCGGGAGAAGAAGAAATCATCCAGCCTTTATAAATATTGGTATTTTCATTATTGATAGTATCGTAGACATCTATCAAAACATAGTCTTCAGGAATTTCAGTTGGAGGAGTACTACCGCAATACAAAACTTCAATATTTAAAGTTTCCCATGATATTTTCGAACTTACCAAAATATCCTTAGTAGAAACTTTATTAGTAGTCTTGTTTAATAACTTAAAAGAGGCATACTTTTTTTCAATAGTCTCAGCAGAAACAATTAACGGTAGGAGAAAAAAAAATGTTACTCTAATTAGGAGTCCAAGATTTATATTCTTCTTCTTTTTTTTCTGGGTCATAATTTTTTGAAAGAGGATGAGATGATGGGAAATATGCATCACGAGTACCAGTCATATTTGGTTTATGATTTTTTTGCCATTTGTATTTATGTGAATAGTCAATTGGAGGATTATCAATAGATTTGTGAAGCCAAGCATGCCAGTGCGGCGGTATATTTGATGCTTCTATTTCACCATTAAAAATTACCCATCTTTTTGCTTTTAAATCTTTAAAATCTTTGGAGCTACAGTAATATTTATTCCCTAAATCATCACTGCCAACTAAGTTTCCCTTAAGCAAAGTATAGATTTTTGTTCCTAATGACATTAATATTTCTATAAAGATTAATGGACTACTTTCCAATTAATTTTTTTATTAGCGTAAAAATTCTTAACCTGAATATCATTATAACTAGATAATTCTGACATAATCCATTCTTTTTTTTCTAATATAATCTTTTTATCATTAATTGGAAAACTATAATGTTTTGCACCATTAATTGAACAAAATATCTCTAACATATCAATTGCATTTTCTTGGTCAAAAATTTCTGCATATAATTCTATTGAACAAGGAGATGAAAATATGCCTGGCTTAGATGACATATCTGGTTTTTTTTCTTGAATTGGATGTGGAGCTGAGTCAGTACCTAAAAAAAATTTAGAATTATTGTGACATGCAGCTTTTCTTAATTCTATTAAATCTGTTTCGTTTTTAACAACTGGCATACAAAAATGGTGAGGATTAATAGAATCATCATGAAATACATCTTTTTTTGTTAAAAGCATGTGGTGAGGTGTAATTGTTCCTGCAATATTTTCATTTTCTTTCACATAATTAACTCCATATGAAGTTGATACATGTTCAAGTGTAATTTTTAAAAGGGGAAATTTTTTTCTAATAATACTTAATTCATCGTCTATAAAATATTTTTCTCTATCAAAAATATCTATATCTTCAGATACTTTTTCACCGTGAATTAGTAATGGACTTTTTTCTTCTTCTAAAATCTCTAAAA
>CACLXJ010000016.1 GCA_902610845.1 uncultured Alphaproteobacteria bacterium
GATTTAGGTGCCTATAACATCAGAGTCAATTGTATTGTTCCTGGCTGGATCATTACGGAGAGGCAAAAAAAATTATGGCTTACTCCAGAAATTAAAAAAACTCAACTTGAGAGACAATGTATTAAGAGAATGCTTATGCCAGAAGATATATCAAAGCCAGTTTTGTTTTTTGCATCTGATCAAAGTTCTGGTTGTACCGCACAAAATTATGTAATTGATGGCGGTATAGTTAATTAATGAAAAAAAAACCCAAAATTGCTTTTGGTAGATTACACTTACTCAGAAATGATACTTTAAATAATAAAAATAAAATTCGAATTGGTTTTATTGGTGGAGGTCCTAATTCATTTATTGGATACACACATAGGTTATCAGCAAGATTTGATAATAAATTTGAATTTGTTGCTGGAATATTTTCAAAAGATAAAAAAAAATCTAAATCTTTTGGTTCGTCATTAGGATTAACTGATGATCGTTGTTACAGCGATTATAAGTCTATGGCATCCGCTGAGTCAAAAAGAAATGATGGTATTCAAGCTCTTGGAATAATGACTCCATCTGGTGATCATTATAAGATAGCAAAGGCATTTATTGAAAAAGGAATACATATTATTTGTGACAAACCTTTAACTGCAACAGTTGAAGATGCTGTTAAATTAAAAAAAGCCATTTTAAAAAATAAAATTGTGTTTGCATTAACACACAATTACTCAAGCTACCCGATGCTAAGAGAGGCAAAAAATATTATTTCAAATCAAAAATTAGGAAAAATCAATTTGATAAATGTAGAGTACCCCCAAGGTTATACAGTTGGGGTAAAAAAGAAAGATGAAAAAGCAACATTAAAATGGAGATTAGATAAAAAACAATCTGGGCCCTCAATGATATTATCTGAAATTGGAACTCACGCGTATCATTTGTTGAGATATGTGACTGGATTAGAAGCAAACGAAATATCAGCAGAAGTAAATTCATTATCCTCAGAAATTTCAGTTGATGATAATGCTTTTGTATTATTAAGAATGCAAAATAAGGCAAGAGGTATAATCTGGGTATCGTCTGCTGCTACTGGTGGAGAAAATGGTCTAAAAATTAGAGTGTATGGAACAAAAGGTTCAATAGAGTGGTTACAGGATGATCCAAATAATCTAAAGTTTACAGAACTAGATAAACCGATGAAAGTTATAACAAGAGCAAGTAAATTGGTATCAGAATTTTCACTATCATCTTCAAGAATTGCTGCTGGTCACCCGGAAGGTTTTTTTGAAGCTTTTGCAAATATTTATTCAGAATTTGCTGATCAGATTCATAATAAAAATAAAAAATATTTATTTCCAACAATTGATGATGGTGTAGCTGGTATTAAATTTATTTATGCAGCAAAAAAATCTTCTAATTTAAATTCAAAGTGGATAAAAATATAAAATGATTAATTTTGCCTTATTGGGAACTGGGAGAATTGGGAAATTACATGCATCAATCATAAATGCTCATCCAGAAGCGAGCCTTAAATACGTCTATGATATTGATATAAGCTCTGCCAAAAAAATTGCAAAAAAATATAGTTGTGAAGTTGCAAAGACTGCCAAGGAAGCAATTTCTTCAGATCAAATAAATGCCATATTAATTGCTTCTGCCACTCCGACTCATACAGATTATATTGCTCTAGGAGCAGAATGCAATAAAGCTATATTATGCGAAAAGCCAATTGATTTAAATATAAATAAAGTAAATAAATGTTGGCAAAAAATTAAAAAATATAAACCTACTATTCAAATTGGTTTTAATCGTAGATTTGATCCTAATCATAATAAAGTTCAAAGTGAGGTTCTATCAGGAAAGATTGGGAAAATTGAAATGATTGTAATCACAAGTAGGGATCCTTCTCCGCCTGGCATTGATTATTTAAAACAATCGGGAGGAATTTTTAGAGATTGTTCAATTCATGATTTTGATTTAGCACGATTTATTCTTAATAATGATCCAATTGTAGAAGTTTTTGCACAAGGTTCTGTAAATGTCTCAAATGATTTTAAGATTACAAATGATTATGATACAACTATGTGTTTTATGAAATCTAAAAAAGGGGTTTTAGTTCACATAAATAATTCAAGAAGAGCTGTATATGGTTATGATCAAAGACTCGAAGTATTTGGAAGTAATGGTATGTTAATTTCTGATAATGTTCCTAATAATGATATCAATTACTATAATCAAAATTTATCCTTTGCAAAAAAACCAATTAAAAATTTTTTTATCGAAAGATACAAAGATGCTTATCAAATACAATTAGATCAATTTATTAAATCAATAAAAAATAAAAAAAATACATCAGTCACTTTTGATGATGGAAAGAATGCTTTAATTCTTGCTAATTCAGCAACTAAATCAGTAAAATCAAATAAAGTTGTAAAACCAAAATTTTAGTTATAGATAAAATTTATGAATGAACAATTTAAAGATAAGGTAATTATAGTTACAGGAAGTACACAGGGTAGTGGTGCTGAAACAGCGAGATTATTAGCTAGCAGAGGTGCTAAAGCAATTACAATTTGCGGTAGACAAGAAAATAAAGGTCTTGAAGTTAAAAATCAGATTGAAAAATTAGGAACTGAGTGTTTGTATATAAAAGCAGATCTTAAAAATGTTGATGATTGCAAAAAAATTGTTTCGGAGACTGATAAAAAATTTGGAACCATAAATTGTTTAATTAATGTTGCCGGATATACAGAAAGAGGAACAATTCTAAGTGCTACTTTAGAAAATTATGAAAATAATTATAATATTAATACCCGTGCACCTTTTATATTAATGCAAGAGACAATTAAGATAATGATTAGAGATAAGAACAAAGGAACAATTGCAAATGTATTATCTATGGCAATGTATAGTGGTATGCCATTTATTGTTGCTTATAGCGGGTCAAAAGCCGCTTTAGCTACAATGACAAAAAATATTGCTAATTCTGTTGCCAGTTATCAAATAAGAATAAATGCCTTAAATATTGGATGGACAGATACTCCTGCAGAACATGATATACAGACTAGGGTTCATAAAAAAAATGAAAACTGGTTAAAAGATGAAGAAAGCAAAGTTCCTTTTAAAAAATTAATTAAACCAATTGATGTTGCAAAAGGATTAGCTTTTATGTGTTCAGATGAATCTGGAATAATGACAGGAAGCGTAATCGATTTTGATCAAACGGTACATGGATGGCATTCTTATTCAGCATATGAAACAAGGGTTTTAGATGACTCTTTATTGGGGGAATAAATTTATAATTTATTTCTCAACTATTTTCTTATTATTCATCAAACTTTATAATTTACACAAATTTAATTATTAATTAAAAAAAACTAATAATGGGAAAAAAGGTAATTAATATTAAAGAAGGAAAATTATCAGAATTTAAACTTCATAGTATTTGGTTACGTGAAAGAATAAATGGAGCTGAATTTCTAGATCAAAATAATCTGCAACGTTTATATGAACCAAGTCTTTTAGAAGATAATTTATTAATTAACGCTCATACTATAAATAAAAATATATTAAATGTTGAATTCAGTGATGGAACAAAAGGATCATTCAATATTGATGATCTATATAATGAAATCAAAAACATAGATGTCTTACCTCAAAAAAAAATATGGGATATAAAAAAAGATAATCTAAAAATTTTTGATAATAATCAAATATTTGAGAATGATAGTGAACTTACAAGAATGCTTGAGATATTTTATCAATATGGTTACGTCATAATTAAAAATACAAAACCAGAAGAAAATGAAGTTATTAATTTTGCAGAAAAATTAGGTCCAGTAAGATCAACAAATTTTGGTAAATTATTTAATGTAGTTTCTAAACCAAATCCAAATGATCTTGCTTATACTGCATTAGAATTAACATCACATTCAGATAATCCATATCGAAGACCTGTACCTGGTATTCAATTACTTCATTGTATTTCAAATGAATCTATGGGGGGCGATTCAAGTTTAATAGATGGTTTTAGTGTCTCAAATTATCTAAAACAAAATGAAATAGAATTCTACAAAATATTAACTGAAACAAATATTACTTTTAAATTCACCGATGTTGATACAATCTTAGTTGATAAAGCAAAATTAATTGAGTTAGATCATAATAACAACTTTAGACAAATTCGTTTTAGTGGAAGACTTGATTATGCTCCATTGTTAGATGAAAAAAAACTTGATCTTTTTTATAGTGCTAGAAAATATATGTTTAAACTTTGTAACTCTGATATTTTTAAAATCAAATTTAGATTATCAAAAGGCATGATTGCAATGTTTGATAACTTGAGACTGTTACATGGAAGAACTAAATTTGATCCAAATACTGGTTTTAGACATTTACAAGGGTGTTATATTGATCATGATGTAACTGAGGGTAAGCTTAGAAGGTTATTAAAGTCTTAATTGACTTCGAATATCTTTTCAGCCGGATAAAAATTTAATATTTTATTGTACCAATTCATAAAATTATTCCTTTCAATTAATGAAACTGTAAAACCACCAAATCCACCACCAGTCAATCTAGCACCTAGAGCACCACATTCGACAGATCTCTGAATAATTAAATCAACATCTAAAGTAGATGCCTCAAAATCTTTAGAATATGATTCGTGACTCTCATTCATTAATTTTCCAAAATCATAAATGTTATTTTCTATTAAATTTTTTTTCGCATTAATAACTCTATCATTTTCAAAAACTACATGCTTCGCTCTTTTTGCTATAGTATTATTGTCAAATTTATCCGTCTGAAAATTTTCTTTTTTAACACTACCCAAATAATCTATCCCAAGTTTTTTTTCAGCCTCTTGGAGTTCAGCAAATCTCTCATTATAAGAACTATCTCTTAAATTTCGCTGTACTTCAGAGTCAACCAAACAAAATTTCCAATTTTCTGGAAAATCAATAAGTTCATATTCTAAATTCTTACAATTCATAAAAAATGCTTTGCCATGAATGCCAATAGATGAAACCATTTGATCCATTATTCCACCAGAAACACCTATATAATTAAATTCTACTTTTTTAGCTAATTTTGCAATTTCTGGATCTTTGATCTTTGTTTCAAAAAAAGTATTAAGTGCTTTTAGTGTGGCAACACACAATGCTGAAGACGATGAAATACCTCTTTCTAAAGGTATATCAGATGAAATATAAATGTTTAAATATTTGGATGAAATTTTATTTTCTTCAAAAAAAATATGCAAACAACCTTTTATATAATCAACCCACTCATTATTTGTTGATTTTTTGAAATCATTGAATTCTTTTTTTTCTTTAAAATATTGAGAATAAACTATGAATTCATTAGTATTATTTTCAGTTATCTCAATTGTATTTTTAAAAGACAAAAGTGTAGGCATTACATATCCACCAGTATAATCGGTATGTTCACCAATTAAATTTACTCTTGCATGAGCACTTTCCTTTACTTCTGCATCTATATTAAATATACCTTTAAAACTCATATAATTATTAGTTATGAACCCTCAAGTTAATATATCTTTTACAAAAGAAAATAAATTAAAAATTATTCTTGATGATAAATTAATAGATTCAAATTTTAAATTATGTTTTTCATTAGTTTATTCAATAAAATCTATAACAGGAGCCCATATAAATAAACAAATTGGACGTTATTATGAGTTATCCCTAGAAAAAAAAACAATTTTATTAGATTTACAAATTCCAAGAATTGGCAATTTTAACCTTTCGTCTGGCCCTGAAGGTATTTTCATTATTGATCAATTAAACAATAGTAAATTAAATATAAATGTTTCAGATTTGATATTTGAAAAACCAATTAAAAAGAAAATTTATGAAGATTTAGAAACAAAAAATTTTATACCTATTATTCCTGAGCCAGATAAAGTTTATTTACAAAATGAATTTATAATAATTGAAAATAAAACATTTAATCTCAATGTGGAAACTGAAATTATTTCTAATTTGCAAAATATTCTTTCAAAATTGGATATAAATTTAACTTCAGAAAAAGGATTCCCAATTATCTTTCAAAATGATGATCAGTTATTAGAAGATCAATATTCTATTCAAATAACAAAAGATAATATTGAGATTAAATACAATAATTATGGTGGAAAGCTTTATGGTCTTATATCTTTAGTTCATTTAATTGATTTCTATCAAACAAAGCTTCCAATTTGCACAATACACGATAATCCAAAATATCAATGGAGAGGAATGCATCTCGATTGTGCAAGACAATTTTATACTATTGATGAAATTAAACGTTTGTTTGATTATATGGTATTATTTAAGCTAAATAGATTTCACTGGCATTTAACAGATAACGAAGCGTGGAGAATTGAGATTAAAAAATATCCAGATCTGGCATTAAATGGAGGTTACAGAGGTTATAATTTTAAAATACCACCATTGTATGGAAGTGGTTATGATAAATATGGCGGTTATTATTCTCAGGAAGATATCAAAGAATTAATTATTTATGCAAAAAAACTAAATATTGAAATTATGCCTGAAATTGATTTGCCAGCACATTCTTGGGCATTACTAGAAATTATGCCAGAACTTAGAGAGCAATCTTCAAATATAATTAGTGAGGACGTTGGATCATATAGGAATAATACTATTAATCCTTCCTTAGAAAAAACTATAACTTTTTTAAAAGATATGTTGAGTGAAGTAAGTTCAGTTTTTTCATATAATGTAATTCATGTTGGTGTTGATGAAAGACCAAGTAATGCTTGGGAAGGCTCTCCAGCGATTATCGATTTTATGAAAAAAAATAATATTAAGTCTCAAGAAGAATATCAAGATTACTATATGAATTTTTTAATAGATTTTCTAAAATCACAAAATAAAAGAACTGCCGCTTGGAATGAGGCGGCAGTGTCACCTCATATTAATCATGGCGTCGGCGGTAGTGCTGGAAAAATTGATAAATCATGCTTAATCTTTTCATGGGAACACTCAGATGTTGCGAAAGAAACAACAAATAAGGGATTTGAAACAATACTTTGTCCTGGTCAAAAAACATATTTTGATATGGCTTATAATAATTCAACTGAAGAAAGAGGTATTTGTTGGGCTGCTACAATAGAAGTAAAAGATATTTATGAATGGGACCCAGTAAAAGATATAAAAAAATCAGAATTAATAAAAGGCTTACAAGGTCAATTGTGGTCAGAGACAATTACAGAAAAAAAATTTTTTGATCAAATGATTAATCCAAGATTAGCAACTTTATCAGAAGTTGCATGGAAAGGAAAAATTTCTAGAAATTGGATAGAATTTCGTTCAGCCCTTCTAAATTCTATGAATTTTATAAAAAAATTAGGCTGGCGATATCACAATTTTTAATGTTAAAGATAAAATAATTATGAAAATAGGCGCAGTAGGTTTTGGGAGTAGGATAGCGGGTGTTTATAATGAGTTTTCTAAAATTAATCCAAATTTTGAAATGGTTGCTTATGTAGATCCACAGCCAATAGGTAAAGACTTTGCCGAGAAACATAACTTCTTCCCAAAAAAAACTTATTCAAGTTTAAGCGAAATGTTAGATCAAGAAAAATTAGATATGCTAATGATTGGATCTCCAAATCACTTACATTTAAATCATATTAAACTTGGATTAAAAGCTGGTTTGCAAATATTTGCTGAAAAACCTATAGTAATAAGTGAACAACAAACATTTGAGTTAGCAAATCTAATTAAAGTATACGGCAAAGAAAGAATTATTGTTGGTTTAGTTCTAAGATATTCGCAGCAAGCAAGGTCTGTAAGAAAATTATTAAATCAAAAAGCTATAGGAAACATTATATCAATTGAAGCTTCAGAACATATTGTACCTTCGCACGGTGCTTTTTTTATGAGAAATTGGAGAAGAAAGCAAAAATACTCAGGAGGCTTTATGCTTGAAAAATGTTGTCATGATATTGATTTTTATTCAATGATTACAGGAAGCAGACCTATTAAAGTTGCTAGTTTTGGCTCTAGAAGATCTTTTATTCCCGACAATCTACCGACAGGTTCTCAAGAACAATATACAAAAGATAGACTAAAAGGCTGGGAGTCAAAATCAAATGTTTTTGATAGCGATGCTGATATTGTTGATCACCAAGTGGCAATAATAGAATATGAAAATAAAGCAGTATTATCTTTTCATACGAATATGAAAGTTCCAGACGAATTTAGAAGATTTGCAGTCATAGGATCTACAGGAATGATTGAGGGAGATTTTGTTAGAGGATTTATGAAAGCTCATGATGAAAATAATAATGTTCTTATTGAGGAAGATTATGGAGCAGCTTTTGGAAAAGAAATAAAAGGTCACTATGGTGCTGATAGCTTGATGGCAAAAGATATTAATAATTATTTAATAAAAAATAATAAAGAACTTCCTGTTGGAGTAATAGAATGTATGGAGGCAGGAATTGTAGCAATGAAAATTGATGAGGCTAGAAATACTGGTAAAGTAATTGACTTAACAAGCACTTGGGATAAATTCGACTCTTTATTAAACTAATACATGAAGCAAAAATTAAAATCATATAATTCCCAGACTTATTTAGCATATGCTTTGATTGCTCCAGCAGCACTTTATATTGTTCTTATTGTTGCATGGCCATTGTTGGAAACAATAAGACTATCTTTCACAAATTCTAGTTTAGCCGGAGAAGATTATGTAGGTTTTGAAAATTATCAAAAAATGCTTTCAAGTAAAAAATTTAATGGAATTGTAACCAGAACTTTTGTTTGGATGTTTTTTTCTGTGTCTTTAAAGCTCATTATTGGTTTAATTGGTGCTGTTTTACTAAATGCTAATTTAAAAGGAAGATCAATATTTAGAGTACTAGTTATGCCTCCCTGGGTAGTGCCAATTGCAATTGGAATGCTTGGTTGGTTATGGTTATATAATGGATATTTTGGAATAATTGCAGGTGTAGGAATGAGAACTGGAATATTAGATGGCCCATTTGGCTTCCTTGCATACAAACAAAGTGCATTTATTTCAACAATTATAGCGGATGTTTGGGTCGGAACACCAATGGTAACCGTTTTCTTTCTTGCTGCTATGCAAGGTGTTCCAAGAGATTTATATGAAGCTGCATATTGTGATGGTGCCTCAAGATGGGATAGATTTTTTAAAATTACTCTTCCTCAAATTACCCCAGTAATAATTACAATGTCATTATTATCCGCAATTTGGACATTCAATTCATTTGAAATAATTTGGATATTAACTGAGGGTGGACCAAGAGGGGCTACGACTACTCTAATTATTGATACATATAAACAAGCTTTAGGAAATTATAAATTTGGAAGAGGAGCAGCAAGAGCTGTAGTTGTTATGATTTTATTAACTTTATTTGCTGGTTTTTATCTTGCTCTTCTCGCAAGAATTAACAAGAAAATTTCACATGAATAAATATAATACGTTAGAAAAAATACTTATATATTCAGGTATTTTAATTTTTATGACTTTTATACTTCTACCGTTTGTAGAAATGTTTTATGCATCCCTTCGTCCATTAGATCATTTATTTAGATCTCCTTATCAGTTTTATTCTGATGATTTATCTTTTTGGGCATATAGAGAAATGTGGAAAACTGTTCCTATGCTTGGAAGGTATATATTTAATAGCTTTTTCTTAGCATCTTCAGTTGCAATAATAACACTTATTTTTGTAATACCAGCAGCATATTCTTATGCGCGTTTCAAATTTCCAGCAAAGAATACAAGTTTATATGTATTGCTTGCAATAAATATGTTCTCAGGGGCAGTACTTTTAATTCCTTTATATAAAGTTTTAAGAACTTTTGGTTTATTAAATAGTTATCAAGCTATGATTGTACCTGGAGTAGCATTTTTAATTCCTACTTCTATTTGGTTATTAAAATCATACTTTGAAAAAATCCCAATTGATTTGGAAGAGGCTGCTTTCGTTGATGGGGCTTCAAGAGTGCAAATCTTACGTCATATAATTGCCCCACTTAGTACTCCGGGATTAGTTGTTGTAGGCATATATGCATTTATTGGTGCTTACGCTCAACAATTTTTATTTGCAATTACCTTTAATCAAAAAAAAGAATACATGCCTATACCATCAGGGCTGTATGAATTTATTGGATACCAAAGTGTTAAATGGAATGAAATGATGGCAGCATCTTTAGTGGGAATTGCTCCTGTTTTATTAGTATTTATTTTTTTGCAAAAATATATTGTTGAGGGACTTACTGCAGGAGCAGTAAAAAACTAAATTGGATAAATACAATTTATACGAAAAAATAATTTTATATTTAGGTATTTTAGTCTTCATGACTTTTATACTTTTGCCTTTTGTAGAAATGTTTTATGCTTCATTAAGACCATTAGATCATTTATTTAGATCTCCTTATCAGTTTTATTCAGATGATTTATCTTTTTGGGCATATAGAGAAATGTGGAAAACTGTTCCAATGTTGCCACGATATATTTTTAATAGTTTTTTTCTTGCTAGTGTTACATCTTTAATTACTTTGTTATTTGTTATACCTGCCGCTTATTCTTATGCTCGTTTCAAATTTCCTTTTAAGAATTCATCTTTATATATTTTACTAGCAATAAATATGTTCTCAGGGGCAGTACTTTTAATTCCTTTATATAAAGTTTTAAGAACTTTTGGTCTTCTAAATACATACCAAGCTATGATTGTACCAGGTGTCGCTTTTTTAATACCTACCGCAATATGGTTATTAAAATCATACTTTGAAAAAATCCCAATTGATTTGGAAGAAGCTGCTTTCGTTGATGGAGCTTCAAGGGTTCAAATTTTAAGACACATTATAGCACCACTTAGTACCCCAGGATTAGTTGTTGTAGGCATATATGCATTTATAGGATCGTACGCTCAACAATTTTTATTTGCAATTACCTTTAATCAAAAAAAAGAATACATGCCTATACCATCAGGGCTATATGAATTTATTGGTTATACAACTGTAAAGTGGAATGAAATGATGGCAGCATCTTTAGTTGGAATTGCTCCTGTATTAATTATATTTCTTTTCTTACAGAAATATATTGTTGCAGGATTGACATCTGGTGCTGTTAAAAACTAGAGAAATACGCAAAATCTAACTTGCTTCATAGAGCCAGTTAATGTTATCTCTTTCCTATAATTTAAATGGAGGAAATATGAATTTCAAAAAACTATCTTCATTTCTTATAATTGCTATACTTTCACTAGTTGGTTTTAAAGCGTATGCAGCTGACGTACACGGAGTATTCTGTGGTAGTGAACTTCGACCTAATTATGTTGAAATAGCTGATAAGTATATGGAAGACAATCCTGGAGTTAACGTAACTTTAGAAGCTGTTCCTTGGGGAACATGTCAGGACAAAGTAATTAATCTTGCTATTGCAGGCGATCCTGTTGCATTTTCATATGTTGGATCTAGAACACTAAAAGGTCTTGCAGAAAATGGACACATTTTAGAAACAAATATTCCTGCTTCACAAAAATCAATGTACCAGCCTGGTATATTAAATACAGTTACACACATGGGTAAAACTTGGGGTTTTCCTCATGCATTTTCAACAAAAGCACTCTTTATGAATTGTGGTCTTTTAGAAAAAGCAGGTGTTTCATGCGAAGGTCCACAAACATGGGATGATTTATATTCTATGGCTGAAGCAGTAACAAACAATGTTGATGGAGTGTCAGGAATTGGACTAGCTGGTAAAGATTTTGATAACACAATGCATCAATTCCTAAACTACTTATATAGTAATGGAGGACAAGTTATTGATCCAATGTCAAATAAAATAACTTTGGATTCATCTAATACTGTTGAGACATTAGAATTTTATGGAAAGCTTGCGAATGTTTCTCAAGAAGGTCCTTTAGCTTGGGAGAGATCTCAGTTAACAGAACTATTTAATGATGAAAAAATCGCGATGTATATCAATGGACCTTGGGGTAGAGGTCAGCATAAGGAAGGCCTAGATGTTAAAACAGTTAGAATTCCTGCTGGACCACAAGGAAATCAAGGTACTCTTTTAATCACTGATAGTGTTGCAGTTTTCTCAAACACAGGTGTTGAAAAAGAAGCAATGGAGTTAGCTAGTATAATCACATCAGGTGACTCTCAATACAGTCTTGATACTGATTGGGGTCTAACACCAATCATGCAATATCCTCAAATTGGAAGTGAAGCTCCATACAATGAAGATTATTGGATGATGTTTATTGATGCGATTGGCGATGGTGGACCAGAGCCACTATTTGTAGACTACAAAGCTTTTCAAACAGTTATGAACTCTATGATCCAAGGTGCAATTCTTGGTGAAGGAGATGCTGCTGATTTAGTAGCTGAAGCTGCTGAAGAGTTAGAAGAATACAAATAATCATATTATCATTGCTAGGGCAATATTTGCCCTAGCATCTAATATAAAATTTAAATGAGTAAATTAACAAGATCTTATTCTTCAAAAATTAATTCAATTTTAAAGAAAATTTTAAAAGAAGAAGAAAAAAAATTCTTAGAGTGTGCTAAGTTAATTAGCAAATCATATAAAAAAGGTGGGCAGTTATATATTTTTGGAACTGGACATTCTAGATTGCTTGGAGAAGAGTCGTTTCACAGAGCAGGAGGTTTTGCTGCTGCTTGTCCAATAAGAGATGATGATCTCAGTTTTAAAAAAGGAGCAAGAAAAGCTACTGCTTTAGAAAGAACTCCAAACATTGCAAAAAAAGCTCTAGCTAAATATAAAATTACAAGCAAAGATATTTTAATGATTGTATCTAATTCAGGTGTCAATCACGCACCAGTTGAAGCGGCATTAATTGCTAAGAAAAAGAAAATAAAAACTATTTCACTAACATCTGTGAAATACTCAAAACAAGCTCCACTATCTAAATTGAATAAAAGATTATTTGAAATAACGGATATATTCATTGATAATAAAATTCCACCTGGTGATGCAATTATAAATATTAATGATAATATGGTTGGGCCAGCTTCAACTATTACAGGATCTTTTATTTTAAATTCAATTTTAATTCAAGTTGCAAATATCTTAAAAAATGAAAAATTGTTTCCATTCTACATCAGTGTAAATATGCCTAATGCTAAAAAAAATAATGATAAATTAGAGAAAAAATTTAGTAAGATTAATCCTCATTTATAAGTTCTTAATTTTTTTTAAAAATCAACAAATTACTATATAAGATATTAAATTTAGATGACTGATCAAAATAAACTTAGTGGGAAAATAATAAATCATGATTCTTCTTTTATTGGTGATTTATATTTCAGCGAAAAAATTAGTGAATTAAAAAAAAATGACTCTGATGACTATAATAATATTATAATTCCTGGTTTTATAGATCTCCATTGTCATGGAGGTAATGGTTTTGATGTAATGGAGGGATCCAAATCAATTATTGAAATGTCAAAATATCATCTGATGCATGGGACAACCTCAATTATGCCAACTACTTGGACTAATACCCTAGAAAATACCCTTTCAGCCTTAAAAGGATTTAATGAAATAAAGAATGATAATAAAAATATTCTTGGTATCCATTTGGAGGGGCCTTTCATTAATCCTAATAAACTTGGTGCTCAACCAAATTTAACTGAGAAACCATCTTTAGATTTTATAAAAAAAACTCTTGAAATTTCTGATGTAAAAATCATTACTTTAGCTCCAGAAATTGATGGTATGCAAGAATTTATAAATGACTTAGTAGATTTAAATATTAAGATTCAATTTGGTCATACTTTAGCAGATTTTTCTTGCTGTGAAAAAATTATGAAAGATCATGAAGTTGGTTTTACACATTTGTATAATGCTATGTCTGGTAATGATCATAGGTCCCCAGGGGTTTTATCAGCTGCTCTTTCAAAAGGAAAATATGCTGAAATTATCTGTGATAATATTCATGTTAGTAAAGAAGCAATTAAAATTGCAAAAAAATGTATTCCTAACTTATATGCTATAACAGATTCTATTAATGCCAGCGGACTTTTCGATGGAGAATATATTTTTGCAAACAATAAAATTAAAAAAGAAAATAATTCAGTCAAAATTTCATCTAATGGAACTTTAGCTGGTAGTATCGTAACTATGGATCAAACTTTTAAAAATTTAATATCAATGGACTTTTCATTAGAAGAAGCAGTAAGTTTAACTAGTTACAATGCATCAAGATATCTTAAAATAAATAATGTTGGTGTAATTGATAAAAATTATATAAGCAATTTTGTAGTCTTAGATAAAAATTTAAACCTTAAAGAAGTATATTTAAATGGAAAAAAAATCGATGGTTAATTCTCTTGTTTTATCTGAAGCATTATCAATACCAGAAAAAATAAATAATTTTATTTTAAATGATAAAAATAATTACCAAGAAATATCAAATTTAATATTAGAAAAAAAAATTGATTATATTGTAACTGTAGCAAGAGGCACATCTGATTGTGCAGCTCTTTATTTGTCTTATATGTTTGCAAAATATCTTGGTTTACCAACATATAGTATGCCTCCATCTATAATAACTCTAGAAGAGTCAAAATTTGATTTTTCAAGAGCATTAGTTTTTATTATTTCTCAATCAGGAAAAAGTGAAGATTTAGTTGAATGCCATAAGATGGTACAAAAAATGGGAGCAAAGACGATATTAATGAGTAATAATTTAAATAGCCCCATTATAAAAACGTCTAATTATTTTTTTGATATAAATGCTGGAGAAGAAAAAAGTGTTGCAGCAACAAAAACTTTTGTTTTGTCTTTATTAATTATTTTAAAGCTTGTTTTTAATACATTTAACAAAAAAGATATTAATAAGCATATTGAAAAGCTAAGTGATCAATTAATTTTAGACAATCATAATCAATGGAATCCAAATATATTAGATAAAACTATAAGTAATGGATATATAATTAGTAGGGGAGTTGGATATGCAATTTCTAATGAAATATCTTTAAAGTTTAAAGAATTATGTCAAGAAATGATAGAGCCTTTTAGTAGTGCTGAGGTAATGCATGGACCAAAAAGCCTAATAGAAAACTCATTTAAATTGTTTACAATCTCACTTAGAGATAAAAGTGGAATGATTGTAGCTAGAGATTCTAGTCAAATTATTTCATTAACTAATCTTCACTATGAGATTACCTATGATCAAAACTCTAATACAAAACTAAGATATGTACCGAGTGAAATGATAGAATTAGATCCAATCATAGTACTATCTAAATTTTATCCGTGGATAATTAATTACTCTTTTGAAAAGGGATTAAATCCAGATAATCCAAGATATTTAACTAAAGTAACACAAACATTCTAATTTGAATAACATTGATATAGCAATTATTGGTGCAGGCTCAGCAGGAAGCATTATTGCGAATAAACTTCTCAATGAAACTAATTTTAATATAGTTCTTATTGAGGCAGGGCCAAAAGATAACAATCCTATTATTGATGTTCCTCTTGGATATGGAATGACATTTTATAATAAAAAAATTAATTGGAATTTCTACTCAGAAAAACAAGATAATTTATTTGATAGGCAAATATACTACCCTAGAGGTAAAGTTTTAGGTGGTTCAGGCTCAATAAATGCAATGGTTTATGCTAGAGGATTAGAAACTGATTATGACAATTGGGGAATAAGCAAAGAATGGAGTTTTGAAAATATTAAAAAAGTTTATCATTCTATGGAGCAACAAATAAATAATGATAAAGATAATCTTGTAGGAGAAAAAATTCCTGTAAACAATGTAAGTGAACATCATCATCCTATCTTAGAATATTTTTTTAATGCTAGTAATGAAATTGGTATTAAAAAAAATACTAATTTAACTACATCATCTCAAGATCAAGTAGGCCATTATAATATTAATACTTACAGGGGAACCAGACATTCATCATCAAAGGTATTCCTAAAACCTATATCAAAAAATCAAAGATTGACTATATTAAATAATACTCAGGTAAAAAAATTAATAATTCAAGATAAAAAAATTACTGGAATTAAAATTCAAAATAAATCTTCAGAAAAAATAATTAAACTTTCACAAGGAGCAATTTTATGTTCTGGCTCCATAATGACGCCTTACCTATTAATGCATTCTGGTATTGGTGATAAAGAGCATTTAAAACAACATAATAAAGAAATAATAATTGATAATTCTAATGTTGGAAGAAATCTCCAGGATCATCTTGGGTTAGATTATTTATTTAAAACCCATCATCATTCACTCAATAAATCTTTAGGAACTTGGCCAGGCAGAATTACTTCTTTTTTAAAATATATTTACAATAGGAGTGGACCACTATCACTTAGTATTAATCAGTCTGGTGGATATATAAATTGGAATTCAAAACATCATTATCCCAATTTACAGATTTATTTTAACCCATTAACTTATTCAATAACACATAAAAATAAACGACCACTTTTGAAAACTGATAAATTTAATGGTTTTATTATTGGTTATAATTCTTGTAGACCAAAAAGTTTAGGAAGGGTTACATTAAATTCTCCTAATCCTAATGATACTCCATTGATTGATCCAAATTTTTTATCACATGATGAAGATATATATGATGTTAAATGTGCCATAAATTTTTCTAAAATTTTAGCAAGTACAGATAATATTAAAAAAATTAGAAAAGAAAGTGTTAAGCATGATCTTTTAAATGCCAATGAAGAGGATATGATAGATCACTTTAAATCTAATGCTGTTTCCATCTATCATCCTTGTGGAACTTGTAAAATGCATGAAGATCCTAAAAAGGGAGTTGTTTCTGAAAGATTAAAAGTTCATGGATTGGAGAATCTTTGGATTGCTGATGCATCTGTATTTCCAAATATTACTTCGGGCAATATCAATGCTCCTGTAATGATGCTTGCTAATCTTGGAAGTAAATTTATTATTGAGGATTTAAAAAAGATATAATTTATGAAAATAGTAAAACTTGAAACATTTACAAAACCATATGTAAGTTTTGTAAAAATAACAGTTGAGGATGGATCAACTGGTTATGGTCAAATGTCAACTTATCATGCAGATATTACAGCTCAAATTTTTCATAAACAAGTAGCTCCCTGGGTTTTAGGAAAAGAATATGTTGATTTTGATGATTTAGAAGACTTTATTTTTGAAAGGGAACATAAATTTCCAGGATCATATCTTTTACGTGCTATTGCTGGTTTAGATACAGCATTATGGGATTTGAAAGGTAAAATTGAAAGTAAACCTGTAGTTTCACTGATAGGCGGCACTCCCGGTAATTTAAGAATCTATGGTTCATCGATGAAAAGAGATATTACTCCCGAAGATGAAGCTTACAGATTGAACAAACTATTTAATGAAAAGGGTATAAATGCATTTAAATTTAGAGTCGGTTCTGAATGTGGAAGAGGAGTTGATGAATGGGAAGGAAGAACACCTAGTATAGTAAAAACAATAAATTCGTCTTTAGACAATAGTGTAATTAAAATGGTCGATGCAAATAGTTGTTATAGCTCTAATCAAGCAATAGAAATTGGGAAGCTTTTAGAAGATAATAATGTTACGCATTTTGAAGAGCCATGCCCTTACTGGAAACCAGAAGAAACCAAAAAAGTTACAGATAGTTTGAAGATAGATGTGACTGGTGGTGAACAGGATTGTGACCTTAGAATTTGGAGAGATATGATTAATAGAAAAATTGTAAATATTTTTCAGCCAGATGTTATGTATATGGGAGGATTAACAAAAGCTTTAAAAGTTGCTAAAATTATTGAAAAGGGTGGATTTATTTGTACTCCACACACTGCTAACTTATCTTTAGTAACAATTTGTACAATGCATTTTTTAAAAGCAATCAATAATGCTGGCCCTTATCTTGAGTTTTCTATTGAGGGAGAAGATTATTATCCCTGGCAGCAGAATTTATTTTTAGGTGATCCTTTTAAAATATCAAATGGAATGGTTAAAATTGAAGATACTCCAGGTTGGGGAATTGAGATTAATCCTGACTGGCTGAATAAATCTGAATATAAAAAGACTGAAATATAAAATAATGATTAAAAATATAATTTTTGATTTTGATGGAGTTATAGTCGATAGTGAAGTTTTAGCTTCCAAAGCATTTGCAAAATATTTTAGTAAACTTGATAGATCAATTAAAGAGGAGCAATTTTATAAATATGCTGGAAAAAAAACAGTTGAAGTAATAGATTTATTATCTGCTAAATATAAAATTGAAAACAAAGAAAATTTTACAAATGAAATATTTGATATAGTTGCTGAAGTCTATTCAAGAGATTTGAAATTAGTAGATGGAGCAAAAGATTATATTAGTAAATCAAATAGAGATCACTTCATCGGATCCAATAGTAATAAAGACAGAATTATGGATGGATTAAAGCTTGTTGATTTAGATAAAATATTTTTAAGTGATCATGTTTATTCATTTGATATGGTTGAAAGACCAAAACCTGATCCAGATATATATTTAAAGGTTTTAAATGATAATTCTCTAAATATACAAGAAACAATCATTATTGAAGATAGTGGAGTAGGCGTTAAAGCAGCTAGTTCTGCAGGAGTAAGGGTATTTGGACTAACAGCAGGTAAACATTGGCATCCAAATAGGGATAAAAATGAATTATTTGACAATGGCGCTTTGAATGTGTTTAGTGATTATATAAGCCTAGGTAAGGCAATAGAGGAGCTTTAAATGGGACCAGATGTAAAAGGAAATCCACTATACATTTCAGTTTATCTTTTGATAGCTTCTTATGTGATAGGAGAATTTTTTTTTCCTAAATATCCGCTTTTATATATTCTCAATCTTTTTGGAATATTAATTATTATTTTAATGCCTATTGTATTCTTTTCTTCAAGAAATGCATTTAATGCACATGATGAGAAATTACCTCCTCAGACTGAAACGAATAAAATTATAAAAACTGGTATTTATGCTTATTCTAGAAATCCCATTTATATATGTTTTG